>CAKUKT010000117.1 GCA_934663655.1 uncultured Victivallaceae bacterium | reverse complement strand
GATGCTGGAAACTACGTGGTTGACATGAGCGGTCTGGATCTTCGCGCCGACATCACGCCGAAGACGATCACGATCGATGGCCTTGCCGCAAACGACAAGGTTTACGACGGGACGACCGACGCGACGTTGAACACCGATAGGGTCACTTTCGGTGGCATGGTTTCGGGTGACGAGCTCGACATTGCCGCGGTTGCCGCATTCGAGGATAAGAATGTCGGCACGGACAAGTTGATAGTGCTGAGCGATCTGAAACTGACCGGCGCTGATGGTGCCAATTATCAGTTTGATCCCGCCCAGGTGACCATCTACGCGGATATCACCGCCAGGAACGTTACTCTGATTGCGGCGAGCGATTCGAAGGTATACGACGGAACGCCGTTGACCAACAACTCCTATTCGATTGGAGGAGATGGTTTTGTCGCCGGCGAAGGCGTGGATACGGTGGTTGTCACCGGTTCACAGACGAGGCCGGGGGCGAGCGAGAACGTCATCACCTCATACACGCTGGCTCAGAACACCGAGGCAGGGAACTATGAAATCACGCTTCAGTCCGGTGTGCTGACGGTGTATGCGTCTGGTTACGGATTCGTGAATTACGATCAGTTCCCCGATATCATGAACTGGAATTTCTCCGCAGTGGTTCCGGCCATGCTGGGCAGCGCGCTGGCCTCCGGCAATGCCGTGGTGTTTCCGGAAGGAAACCTCTACGCCGCACCTTATTCAACTCTGGTTGCGGCAACGGAGACGAGTCGGAGTTCCGGAGGGGTTTTCTCGGTGCTGGATGAGTTGCGGAACGGTTTCGGCGACCAGGGTGACAAGTTCGTTTCCTCCCGTTATCAGCCGGGTGAGTTCGTGATGGAACTCGACCAGCTGGTGCGTGACGTGGGAGATTCGGTGATCGGGAGCGCCGGTAAGGTAAGCAATGCAAAAGCTCTCGGGACCGGCAACGAACTCTTTGTCGATGATCTCTCCGTCGTGCTGGAGATTTCCGGGAACAGTTCAAGCTGGGCGCTTGCTCCCGTCATCGTTCAGGTACCGGACGACTGCTTCGAAACGCTCTCACCGGATCCGGACGGAATGGCGATCGATGATCTTGCCGGACTCGGGATTCAGTTCGAGCCGCTGGAAAAACTGGATATGTTCAAAAGCGACCTCGAGCTTATTCTGGATGAGATGAGTGAAGCATGAAACGACTGTTTCTGCCGGTGCTTTTTCTGTTGGTTCTGACCGGGAAAGGCGCTGAGCTTCCTCCTGTCAAGGCGGTACTGTTTCCGTTCCGGGAGGCGACGCTCGCCGCCCGGGCGGAATCGGAACTTGAACCTTACCGTTTCCGGCTGGGGGAGGCTTTCCCCGCCGGAAGCGTGCTGGTCACTCTGGATGATTCCCGTTATCTGATTGATGTTGAGCGTATGACCGAGCAGTTGAATTTTGCCCGGGCAACCTACGAGGACAAAAAACAGCTGCGGGAAAAGAACTTCACCAGCGATTACGAACTGAAAAAAGCTGAATTCGACTATCGTATGGCGGAAAGCTCGCTGGCTGATGCGAAGCTCAATCTTTCATTCTGCACCGTCAGTGCTCCCTTCGCGGGCAAAATTGTGGAGATTCTGACCCGGGAACACGAGACCGTGCGTACCGGGCAGCCGCTGTGCCGGATTATCGACGACAACCAGCTGCTTGCGGTTATGAATGTCCCGATGAACGACGAAAATCTCACCGTGGTGGGCAAGCGTGTCAGCATCAAGATCCCCGGAGTCGAGGGAAGCGTCACGGGGGAAATCCATGAGGTTACCCCGCAGGCCGATCACCGGACCGGAACCATCCGTATCCGGGTGCTGATCGACAACCGCGACGGCAGGCTCAAAGCGGGAATGACCGGAGAACTTGTCAATGGGCAATGAGGATCTGACCGCCCGTTTGAAAGCATTGGCGCTGATTCTGAAGTTCGGTCACGATCTCTTCGGAGCCCGCGATTTCAATGACGCGGCGGCTCTCGCGGTCAACAACAGCCGCCGTCTGCTGAATTTCCGTACCGCGTCCCTGCTGGAAATCAGCAGCGGCAAGGCCCGGGTGGTTGCCCAATACGGTCAGCCGGAACCTAATGTGCATTCCCGGCTGGCGATGCTGCAGGAGCGCCTGGCGGAGTCGCTCGATATCGGTGCTGAACCTCTGACGGTGACGGCGGAAAATGGACTGCCTCCCGAACTTGCAGCAAATAATTCGGTCTACTTCTGCTGTGCGCTTCCTCCACCGACCAATACCGTGGCGGCCGATTTCTCCTTTCTCTGGCTCCTCGAATACGACCGGGAGATCCCCTCCTACGTCCCCAACACCCTCAAACTGCTGGCCGCCTCCGTCGCTGAAGCGCTGTTCTATCAACGGCTCTGCAAAAACGGTTTCTGGAAGGTCAGGCGCCAGGTGAAAAAACGGTGGATCTGGGCGGCGTTACTCATTTTGGTTGCGGGGGTGATGTTTGTTCCGGTTTCGGAGAGCGCCACTGCGGAGTTCACGTTGACGGCCCCGGAGGTCACCAATGCCTGCGCCTGGTTTGACGGCCAGATCGCCGATTGTCTGGTTCAGGACGGCGAGATGGTGAAACAAGGTGACCTGGTTGTGGAATTTGATACGGCTCAACTTGCGTATCGTCTCGCATCCGCCCGGGCGGCCCTGCAGGAAATCGAGGCGGAACTTGCACTGGAACAGCAGAACGCTTTTACCGACGAATCCCGCCTCGGCAAGGTGAAACTCCTGGAGGCCCGTCGACGGACGGCGATGGTTGCGGTTGACGAGGCGCAATGGTATCTTGATCATTCCCGGATTTACGCTCCTGCCGATGGAATTCTGGTTCTGGCGGATGGCCGGGCCGAACGCCTTGCCGGTCGGGCGGTCAGAACCGGGGAGAAACTTTTCGAGGTGCTCGGAGGGGAGGGGGTGATCGCGGAGATTCCCGTTAACGAACGGGATGCTTCGGTGCTGCGTGGAGAGTTCACGGTGACGCTGTTTCTGCACACTGCGCCGGAAACGGCGATTAACGCCGTGCTGCGGGAGGTTTCCAGTTATCCCGAACTGACTGAACAAAAGAGCTATTGCTATCTGGTGCGCGCGGAGTTGCCGGACGCCGGGAAGGGACTCCGTTACGGAATGCGGGGAATTGCCAAGCTTTCCGGAGGGGAGGTTACCCTCGGTTACCGCCTTTTCAAGAGCGTGCTGCTCGGCATCCGGGAATGGTGACGATGGCGGAGCAAGAACCCTTTACCGGTACCCTGCGGACCGATATCGAACTCATCCGGGGCGAACGGCCATTGCTGTTCGATCGCCAGGCGGACGCCTACTATCGCATTGATCCGGCGGCGGTGGAGGTGGTGGCCCTGCTGGCCGAGTCCATGCCGATCTCGGATTTCCTCTCGCTGCTCGCCAGAAACGGCATTGAAATATCCCGCGAGGAACTGCTCTCTTTGCTTGCATTCCTTCAGCAGAACAATCTGCTCACACCTGAATACGGTCACATCGGCATAAAACGGGAGAAGCAGACGGAACTGCGGGAGAAGACCCTTTTCCTGCGTTTTTCCGCCGCCTATTTGTTTTTCAAACTGCCGCCCTGGCGTCCGGAGAAATTTTTCGAAAAAATCGGCCCGCATGTGAGCTGGCTTGCTTCAAAGCCGATCCTGATTCTGCTGGCGCTGCC
Organism: uncultured Victivallaceae bacterium; assembly: GCA_934663655.1. Lineage (GTDB taxonomy): Bacteria > Verrucomicrobiota > Lentisphaeria > Victivallales > Victivallaceae > UBA1784. The sequence continues at coordinate 4,007 of CAKUKT010000117.1, read as the reverse complement.
CGCACTGGCCGGTTATCTGCTGGCGCTTCGGGATTTCGGAACGGTTCGCAGTGTATTTCTCGACTCTCTGTCCTGGGCGGGGCTGGTGAAATATTTCGCGGCAATTTTGCTGCTGAAATTAGTCCACGAGGCGGCCCATTCGCTGGCGGCAATCCATTTTCATTGCCGGGTACGCGGAATCGGGATCGGCTTCATGGTATTTTATCCTCGCCTTTACACGGATACCACCGACAGCTGGCGACTGCCCCGCCGGCAGCGGTTGTTGATCGACGCCGCGGGAATTATCGTCGAATTGCTGCTCGGCGGCATCGCTGCGCTGTGCTGGACCTATTTGCCGCCGGGAGCCGGTAAATCGACGATGTTCTACATTTTCGCCGTCAGTACGCTATCGACGCTGTTTGTGAACGGCAATCCGTTTATCCGCTACGACGGCTACTACATTCTCTGCGATCTGGCCAACATCGAGAATCTGATGTCGCGTTCCGGAGAATACGTGCGACGCTGTTGGCGCTGGTATTGTCTGCGACTCGGAGAACCTCCCCGGGAGTCGCGCGGGATTTTTCTTTTCTGCTTCGGAGTCTGCTCGTTTTTTTATCGAATATTTCTCTACACTTCGATCATTCTGCTGATCTACCATAAGTTCGTGAAAGCGCTGGCGCTGGTGATGATGGTGCTGGAGTTGTACTGCATCCTGATTTACCCGTTCTGGCGCGAAGTCCGGACGATTCGGGCGTTATCGAAACGTTCCGCCAACCGGGCCCGGTGGATTCTGGGGATGGTCGTGCTTGCCGTGGCGGGATTGCTGCTGTTCGTGCCGTTGTCCTGGAGCGAAACTCTGCCCGGTGAAACGGTGCCGGAAGAGCGTCAGCTGGTCACCGTGGCCGAATCCGGTTATCTGGTCGACGAACTGCCGCGTCGGTCGAGGGTGGTCGCCGCCGGAGAGGTGTTGTTCAGCCTGGAATCTCCGCAGCTCGAACACGGCATCCGACGGTTGCAGGCGATACTCGACTACGATGAAACACTTCACCGGCTGCAGGAGGTGGATGGAGAACATTTTTCGGAGAGCATCGTCACCGCAGAGAAGATCGCCTCCGATCAGCTCTCGCTGGATGAATTGACGCGACGCCGGGATAAATTGACGGTCCGGGCGGAACGGGAAGGTATTTTCGTGCCCGGCTGGCCGTCGCTTTCCAGCCACACCTTTCTGGCGAAAGGTCGGCCGATGGGGGAGGTGGTGTCCGGCAATCTCGCGGTGACCGCCTACGCCACGGATCGCGAAATCGGCAAACTCCGGATCGGCGGACCGGCGACTGTCACCGTCCGGGATTCGCTCGCAAAGTACGAGGCCGTCATCACCGCGATTGACCGGGTGCCTGCCCGGTTGAAAGACTCGCCGCTGCTGTTTCACTACGGCGGGCCGATTCCGGTCTACGCGAACGGAGGAAAGAGCGATGAATATACATCGGTTCTGCCGCTGTACCGGATTGAACTGGCATTTTCCGTTGAACCGGATCTCGATCCCGGCCGGGTGGTCACGGTTAAAATCCGTCACACCGAACGACTGGGTGAACGTATCTGGATGCTGATGCTCTCGGCATTCCGGAAAGAATTTTAAACAGCTCCGCCACCTGCCGCGGCCGCGGCAGGAGTGGAAATTCCCCGCGCCGCCGGAACAGAGCCGGTGACGCGGTTTCTCCCGCTATGAAAAATTCCGTTTGATCTCAGGTCATCGGAAAGGATCGGGAGGATTTTTGCAATGTTCGGCTTCCGATGCTATATTAAAACAACGCTTTTCTTCGGGGCAAGGTGAAATTCCTTACCGGCGGTAAAGTCCGCGAGCTGGTGCCTTCGGGTTCCGGCAGACATGGTGCGATTCCATGACCGACAGTAAAGTCTGGATGGGAGAAGAAACGATATCGACGGCACACTGGGCTTCCGGAGTGCCTCGTCCTGCCGGTTTGCTTCTTTCCTTATGTTCCCCCCTGGAATAAGCGGGCGACTGTGTGCCGGGTCGGGGAATCCTCCGGCCGGAGAAACCGGGCTGATTTTAAAATCAGCAGTAAGGGGAAGAAGATGGAAATAAAATTTGACAGCGTTGAAGATGTTCTTCTGGAACTTCAAAACGGCCGGATGGTCATTATCACCGACGATGAAAAGCGAGAAAACGAGGGTGATCTGCTCTGCGCGGCGGATAAAATTACCCCGGAAATCATCAATTTCATGATCACTCATGCCCGGGGGCTGGTCTGCGCTCCGATTACCGAGGAGCGCGCCCGGAAGCTCGGAATTTTGCGGGCTCCCTCCACCGACCACTTCAAAACCGCGTTCACTGAGAGTGTGGACGCCTTAAGCGGGACGACGGGAATCAGCGCCGCGGATCGGGCAAATACCATCAGAACCCTGATCGATTCTCAAAGCACCAATGGTGATTTCGGCATTCCCGGACACGTATTTCCCATTGCGGCGCGTCCGGGCGGGGTGCTTGAACGCGCCGGTCACACCGAGGCCGCGGTCGACCTGACGCGGCTGGCGGGGTTGACTCCCGCCGGCGTGATCTGCGAAATCACCAACGACAACGGTGAAATGGCCCGGCTGCTCGATTTGATGAAATTCGGCAAGAAGTTCGGAATCCGGATTCTGTCAATTGCGGATCTGATCGCCTGGCGCCGCCGGGAAAAGCGCTGAATTTTCCAGACACGGGTTCAATGTTTTTCCGGGACGCCACCCCGAAGCCGCGGAACCATCCGGACCCCATCAGGACGGGTAGTCACCCTTGTCGGTCGAGCGGGGATCCCGGTCGGTGGGCAGCCGGTGGGGAAATAAAATCAAATTTCCGGACATCCACCATGCCTCGATCCGTTATCCGCAGATGGGGGATCACCGGCAGCGGCAGAAACGCGAGCTGAAGGAACGGCGTCTCCAGCGGGCAGCCGGTAATTCCGGCCGATTCATGAATCCGGCGCAATTCGCCCGCCACCGTTTCAAAGTCATGATCTGACAACACTCCTCCGATCGGCAGCGGCAGTAGATCGACGGTTCGGCCCTTGGCGGCGACGGCAAAACCGCCTCCGGAATCAATCAGAGCGTTAACCGCCAGTGCCATATCCGCATCGGAAACCCCGACCACGCAGATATTGTGGCTGTCATGGCCGACGCTGGAGGCGAGCGCTCCGGTGCGCAGACCAAAGCCCTTTACGAAACCGATGGAGATGTTTCCGTTTCCCTGGTGGCGTTCCAGAACGGCGATTTTAGCGATATCCGCCTCCGGGACGCACCTTTTCTCACCGTCGTGGACGGGCAGTTCCATTTGCAGATAATCGGTGATCAGTGAAAGTTCCCTGATCCCGATCACGGGGGTAGAAGGGGTGGTGCTTCCCACCCGGAACGAGGCGGCAGTGACTTTGCCGCACCGGAGTGTGTGCAGAAAACGCGATGGATCGGGAGCCGGAGGACGGGAAGCGAACAGAGAGTCATTGACGACCTTTCCGCTTTTGATGACGGTCGAGATCAGACATTTACCGACATCCGAGAGCAGGACAATATCCGCCAGAGCACCCGGTGCGATCAGCCCCCGGTCGGACAACCCGAAATGCCGGGCTGCGGACCAACTCGCCGCCCGGTAAACGGCGAGTGGATCGGCTCCCGCGGAAATTGCCCGGGCAATCATATAGTCGAGGTGCCCCCGGGCTTCGATATCCAGCGGATTGCGGTCATCAGTGCAAAAGCAGAGGAACGGTGAATTTTCAACGGTGAGCAGTTCTACCAGCGTGTCAAGGTTGCGAGCCACCGAACCTTCCCGGATCAGGATCTGCATTCCCCGGGCAAGTTTCTCCCGGGCCTCCGGCAGCGAACTGCATTCATGACAGTTCCGGACTCCGGCAGTGAGGTAGGCATTGAGATCTTTGCCCGCGAGCATCGGAGCGTGTCCGTCGATTTTTCCCCGGAAGAGTTTCAGTTTGCTGAGTACGTCCGGATCCTTGTACAGCACTCCGGGCACATTCATCATC
>CAKUKT010000116.1 GCA_934663655.1 uncultured Victivallaceae bacterium | reverse complement strand
GTGCTGTACTGAAAGAAGTTGCCTTTACAACACTGGATTGAGCAGGAAATAGTCCTGTTTGAGATATAAGATATTAGGAGAAAACAAAATATGGGTTCAGTCCTTTTTTTCAACTGCGGAAGAGCCGGTGACACCGGTTTACACATCATACTACGATGTTGAACCTCTGATCGTGCCGACAGACCTCTTTTCTGAAATCAGTATCCGGCCGAAATTTGAACATGCAAACTTTTCAGATGATGTCGAGGTGAAAATATTTCCCAGAAAAGGTCTGCGTAGCAATGGTTTTGCATACGGATCTCTGAAAGATACCGCATGGGAACTGGATGAACGCGGTACTTTGAAAGTAAAAGCGGTCTTTCCCGGTGAACAATCTCATGTGATCGCAGTAACTTATACTATTCCTGCTACGAAATGGGAACCCGCCCGCCGGATGACCCGCAATTTCCCGGTGTACAGTTGTAATGAGGATCTTTATTCAGCAATACCGCTTCGGGCGGATTTTCATATCCACACCAATTTGAGTGATGGTGCGGAATCTCCTGAATATGTGGCGGCACGCTATCGTGAAGAAGGATTTGACTTCATCGCAGTCACGGATCACTTCATATATGAGCCGTCTCTGCGGGCTATCGAAAAATGCAGCAGATTCTCACGGGATTTCAAACTTTTCCCCGGAGAAGAGGTTCATCTGCCGGGAAACCGCGTTCATGTACTGAATTTCGGTGGTAAATATTCGGTAAATGCGCTTGCCACCGGTGATCTGGAAAAATTTCAGAAAGAATGGCAGGAGATCGCCGAAACTCTCCCTCCATGTCCGGATGGCACAGATAACCATAATCTCCGCCAGCATGCCGCCATTTCAGAATGGGCATTCCGCGAGATCCGCAAAGCAGGCGGTGTATCCATGCTCTGTCACTTTGCATGGGAAACCAATGGTTTTGATGTCGATGCGTGGACCAGCGACACTCTGATTGCCCGTCACAATTTTGATCTGCTGGAAATCGTAAGCGGATACAGCCTTGGCGAATGGTACTCCAACAATTTGCAGACCTCGCGTTATCTGACAGAGTGTGCCAAAGGTAAAAAATTTGCCGTGGTCGGAGTTTTTGACGCGCCCAAGGCGACCGGCGCAATCACGGTCGGCGCCGCCGTCTACTGGGACGCCACCAATTCCAAGGTCACCACGACCGCGACGGACAACCCGTATCTCGGCAAAGCGATTCTCGCCGCCGATTCCGCCGATGAAAGTGTGCGTTTTCTTCTCAACGCACCTTACAGGATTTCTCGCGTCAGGTTTTCAACTGGTCGTCGGCGGTGGTCGACTCGCTGAGCTTCCAGCGGGATCGTTCGGAGGCGCGGAGTAATTGGGTGGAGGCGTTCACCGAGATACTGCCGCGTCCGGGATTGCCCGAGCCGCCGGCTGCGTCACCGTCGGGCAAGGAGGAAAGCACTCAATCGGCTTCCGGCGGCAGCAACCGGATCCGCAACATCCGGGATCGCAAGGAGGCGGCGGAGGCGGCCGCCGCAGGGGATCTGCCGGACGGCGGAGCGCCCTCGGCGCAGAATCAGAGTTATATGAAGCGTCAGGCGGGGCGGGTGACGCAGCGCAACGACGCGCATCAGGCCAACATGGCCGGAAACATGTGATTGCCGTATAAAAAAACGCCGCCGCCCGACACGGAAGTGATGGGCGGCGGTTTTTTTCCGGCGGGTTATTGCTGCTGCTGCGGCGGCGGCGCGAAGCAGCGTTCGCGAAATTCCGGAACCCGCCCGAGCAGCGCCTTGAGCGCGGGAACCGCGCGTGCGTCGCCGCCGAGCGCGGCGCGCAGCAGCGCGCCTTCGTCGCGGCAGAGCGCGCGGTGGCGCGGGAAGTAATTCTCCAGCAGAAACGTCACGTACTTGACCAGCCGGAAATCGCCGTAGACCCGGGGCACGCTCCCCTGCGCCGCCTCGACGGCGACGCAGTTCCCCGCCTTGATCGCGGCGGCGATGTCGGCGAACGAGTCGGACTTCGCCAGCACGATCGTGTAATACCAGGTGAAGAGCGCCCCGGAATCGACGCCGTGTCCGTCGCTGACTCCGGCGACCGGGAAATGGTTCCCGGCTTCGCGCTCGGCGTAATAGCGGGCGATCTGGAGATTGTTGGAACGCCACTCGCCGGGCACGGCAAAGCCGCCGACTACCTCGAACACATCGAATTTACGCCGCTTGAGAATCGCCGACGTCACCGCTTCGTTGATGTCGTAGCCCTGCGTCTGCCAGTAGGGGTGACAGAACATTGCCACGCCGCCGCCCTTGCCGATCATGTCGAAGGCCCATTCGGAGATCGCCACCGCCATGCCGCCGTTTTCCGGGGTGATCTCCGTGATCGCGGCGAGCCGTTCGGCGGTTTCCTGCCGGAATTTATCGGGCTCCTTCTCCGCGAGTTCGTTCACCGAAAACGCGCCGCCGAAGTTCACGATGTGCACCCGGTTGCCGGGAAGATGCACCTCTTCGCCCGGAAAAAGCTTGAAATCACTCGGGAACGCGCCGACCGCCCGGATCGCCTCCAACGACGGCGAATAACGGTAGTGATCCGTGAGCGCCGCAAAGTCGAACCCCTCCTCGCGGCAGCGGACGGCGACATACTCCGGAGCCTCCACGCCGTCGGAACCGGTCGAGTGCATGTGGAAATCCCCCTTGAAAGGACGCAGTTCGCGCAGATCCTCCGCGAGGCTGTAGACGCGGAAGCGGCGTTCGACTCTCCTCTCCGGTTCCCAGCGCGTCGCCGGGCGCGTAAAGCAAGCCACGATGTCGAACTGCTGCTCGCCGGAAAAATCCGCGGTCACCCGCAGCGCGCCCGAGTCGTCCAAATTGAACTCCACCCCGTCGAGCCCGCCGTAGGCGAACGCCCCGTTCTGACGCCTGCCGTCGATCGGATACACCTTGACCGTCAGCTCCCCGGTGAAGCGGGCGTGCCCGAAACGGGGGCGCACCGTCACCGTCGCGCGTTTGTCCGCCGCGACTGTCAGCGGAAACACATCGTAATACCGCAGATAATCCGGTTCGACGTTCATCTCACCTGCCGATGAGAAAATAGCCGCCATCATCACACCTTCAATTAGCCAAAATTTCATTGTTGCGAATGTTTTCATAATATAATCTTTTTCCCGGTAAATACAACAAACGCATCAGTCGAAGGCGGCGATCCTCACGCTCTTGAGCACGGTGGCGCCGCCGGTTCCACCGGAGAGATCGCCCCAGCAGATGGTCGGCGGCTCGTCGCGCTCAAGGAGCGGCCCCGCGGCCAGAACCGCGTCGTCAAGATAGAGCACGCCGGTCTTGTCGGCGAGATCGGCGACGGCGCGAAAACGCAGCGGCCGTCCGGCCGGAACCGGGAAATCCCCCCACGGGGTTCTCACCATCTCCATCATGCATTCGACGTTGAAGTTTGCAAAGCGTTTTTCCCCGGTCGCAGGACGGAAAACCATCTGAAACACCGATTGCCCGGCGTCCGCCCTGGAGGCGCGCAGCGGCGTCACCGTCCATTCGGCGGCGCGGAAACGCTTCGATCCTGCAACCAGCTCCGGGCGGTCAAGGGTCATCCCCTCGTAAGCACTCTTGCCGTTCTCGTTGTCGAGGATGATTCCCGCGCCGCCGGGAGCGGCTTCGCAGACATGATAGGTGCTGTGCAAGCCGGGCGCTTCCGGCACGGCGCCGCCGGAGAAGTCCGCCGTGAAATCCCAGCCGGGGATTTTCGCCGCCGCGCTTTTGAGCGGCGAGGGAACCTGCGGCGGATATTTCACCTGAAGCATTAGGTCGGAGACGATCGCGTCGCTGCGCAGATCGAAATTGCGCCAGGCGCTCTCTCCCACTCCGGGGCCGGTCAGGGAACCGATCAGCAGGCTCTCGGTGTTGGCGTCCACCGGAACGGAGAAGCCGTGATTGGCCAGCACCGCCCGCTGGTCGCCCGCCGTCAGCTTGAGCGGAACACTGGAAAACAGCGTCCGGCCATCCGCATCCACGGAGATTTTGCCGCCGGACATCCGCACCCGATAACGGTGGAACCGGTCGGCAGTATTGAAATCGACGCTGCGGCCGCTGAACTTCAACCGGATTTTTCCGGGCTGGAAATCGATGATTTCAACATTGCGGCCATCGGCGACACGCAGCACCGCCCCCTCCGGTTCGGTCTGCGGAAACACCTTGAGATCGAATTCAAGCTCCAGCGGCGCGCCGTTGATTCCGGCAAGCGAGTAGAGCGCGTTGACCATAGAGTTGTCGCCGCGCAGCCGGTCGGCCAGACGCGCCGCTGCGCCGTCCGGATACATCGTCGACTGTTTATCCTGCCGGTGGCCGGCGAAGATGTGAAACCACGGCCGCCCGAAACGTCCGGGATGGGCGTTCTCGCCGAACAGCCGCATGGAGCCGCGCCGGGAACCGGCGGCGGCGGTGGTGTCCACTTCGACGGTGTTTGCTCCGCTCCGGACGATCGCGGGATCAACCGGGAAGCTGAGCACGCCGTCACGCGACGATTGCGCCTTGAGCCGGTGGCCGTTGAAACTCAACGCGATTTTTTCCGGATCGCCGTGAAGGGCGGCATAAAGCGTCAGCGTCGGCATTTCATCGGCCGCAATCCCGGAAAAATCATCGCCGACCTCAAGCACGAACCGGCGTTTGACCGCGCCGAAGAACTTCCGGTAGGGCGACAATTCCGGCAGCCGGTTGAATCGCTTGTACTCATCGGGCATCACGCCCCAGTTGTTCTCGTGCTGATGGCTGATGAAGTAGCTCTTGTCGCGCCGGGCCAGATCCTTGGCGTCGCCGGCGGCGGTCTTGAGGAAGTGGGGGAGGTAAAAGCTGTTGAAGTAGTAGAGCCCCTTCGCTCCCGCCGCCCGCGCCACCGCCTGCAATCCATTGGCCGCCTCGACGGTGTTGCGGTCGAAAACGCCCGGGAAATGATAGGCGACGTTGACGACGCCGTAATAAGCGACGTCGTATTTCGCGCACAACGCGGCGGTGTCGGCCGCGGTGTTGTAATAGCCGCGGTCGCTGCCGGCGAAAAACAGATCGAACAGCCCTTCGCGCATCCAGAGTTCGAGGTCGACGCCGAGCAGCCGGCAAATCTCCGCCGAATCGGGCAGCCGGACGCCGATGACGATCGGACGCTGTTTCGCCCGGCCGATGCGTTCGGCGTCGGCGCGGATGGTGCGCATCATTGCGGTCATCATGTCGAGTTCAGCCGGCGAGACCGGTTTGTTCCAGGCGACGGATTTGAAGAAAGCGGGGTTGCGGCAGAAATCCAGCTCCAGACCGTCGAGTTCAAATCGCTCCATCATCTCCCGGCAGATCGCCGCGAAGCGTTCCCGCACCTCCGGACGCGCGAAGTCGTAAGCGGTCCATTCGCCGCGCGGCGGCCGCTTCTCCTCGGTGCCGAAGAGATACTCCGGGTGCTCGCGTTTCCAGTTGGGCAGCCATTGCGGGTAATAGGTGTCGTGAGTGTCGTTGACCCGCATGCAGCCGAAAAATTCCAGATTGTTGGCGCGGGCGAAATCCTGCGCCAGCGCCATGCCGTCCTTGCCGTAGCGTTTCTCAAGCTCCGCCGTGATATTCGGGAAATCGCCGTTCAGTCTCCCGATGTGCCGGTCGGTCACCTGGCTTGGATAGCTGACCGCGAAGCCGACCGCGTATGGGCAGTAGGAGAGCGTGGTGATCTGCGTTCCCTTCAGAATGTCGAGCATATACGCGTAGAAATTCTCCAGAGTCGGTTCGCCGCGCGAAGCCGGGAAGCTGGTGGCGTCGCAACCGTCGTCGTTGGCGATCAACCGGGGTTTGGCGCGGCTTGCCGCTTTGAGTCCGGCCCATTCGGCGTCGGAGAGTTCGGCGGCGGGGAGCAGCGTTCCCGCGGACAGAATTATGGTCAATAATAAATTTCGCATCGTTTTCTCGCGGTCACAGCGCGGCGCGGCTGGCCACGTCGTCGTAGATGTAGTTGAAGTTGGTGGTGAAGTTGAAGTATCCCATCGCGTTCAGATCGTTTTTGATCTTCTCCGGGGCGGCGGCCTCGACGTGTCCGTCGGCCATCGCGTTGTTGATCCGGCCGTTGTGACGGGCGCTCGGTCCGTAGACGGTGCTGCCGTAATAGTTATGGTAGAATTCGGTTTTTTCGGTCAGGTGATAGCCGTCCTGAAGCAGCGGGAACGCGGAGGGGTTCTCAATCCGGTTGAGTATCCAGCCGCGCAGCGAGCCGCCGGCGGCGAAGAGCGCCACCTGCTTGGCCTTGGTGAGGTTGTGGACGCTGTCGGTGTCGTTGCCGTTCCAGGCGGCGTAGGCCTGCCGGAAAAAGCCGGAGGGGTGAAGAATCATCTTGCCGCCCATCTTGGGGCAGCGCGCCACCGGGGAGCCGTCGTCGAGGTATTTCGTATAGTAGAGCAGCCCGCACCAAGACAGCGCGTACCGGGTCCAGTCGCTGCCCCAGAGCGCTCCGACCACGGTCGGACCTTCGTTGTAGCCGATGAAGTACTCGCGGTTGTTGTCGGCGTACATTCTTGTGCCCATGCCGCTCTGTTTGAGGTTGGCGATGCAGTTGCTCGCTTTCGCGGCCTCGCGCGACTTGGACAAGGCGGGCATCAGCATCGCCGCAAGTATGGCGATGATCGCGATGACGACGAGGAGTTCGATCAGGGTGAAGGAACGGAACGATTTTTTCATGATTGCATTCTCCGGTTTGTGGTTACAGGTCGGCCAGACAGGATATCAACGCCGCGCAGATGAAACGGTTGTCGTTTTCGCTCATCAGCGGGTGGATCGGTACGCATAAGACTTGATTGATCAGTTTCTCGGAAACCGGGGTCGAGCAGCCGCAGTGCCTGGCCAGATAGGGGTGAACCAGATAGGCGGGGATGTTGGCCACCCAGCAGCCGATTTTGAACTTCTCACGCATGACGCGGCAGATTTCGTCCCGTTTGGCGCCGCCCCACTCGGGCTTCAGCGTCAGCGCGTAAAGATAGAAGCTGTGTTCGCGGCATTCGCGGTCGGGCGGAAGCTCAATGCCAGCGACTCCCTCAAGCAGACGGTTGCGCTCAAGCGCGATCCGGCGGCGTCCGGCGATGAACGAATCGAGCTTGCCGAGCTGGACGAGCCCCACCGCCGCCTGAACCTTGGTCATCACGTTGCTCGTGCCCCAGGCACCGGCTTCGCGTCCGTACATGCGGACGCTGCGGGCGTAGCGGGCGAGTTCGACATCGTCGGTGACGATCATGCCGCCCTCGCCGAGCGTGGTCATGTTTTTCATCGTCTGAAACGAGAATATGCTGGCCCAGCCGAGCTTGCCGATCTTGCTCCCCTTGTAGTCGCCGCCGGTCGCCCTGGCCGCGTCGCCGATCACCTTGGCCGGACCGTGAACCGGGTGGGGATGACGTTCGGCGATGGCGATGTACTCGTCCATCGGCGCGGACATGCCGTGGATGTGCACCGGAAATATCGCCCGGGTGCGCGGCGTGAGCTTGCGTTCGACGTCGGCGGGGTCAAGCATGTAATCCCGCTGTCTCACCTCGCCCCAGACGACGGTGCCGCCGGCGCCGAGCACGGCCAGCGGGGAGGCGTCGTAATTGACCGACGGCACGATCACCTCGTCGCCGGGTTGAAGATTGAGCGCGCGCATCACGATGTCGAGTCCGGGACCGGCGCTGTTGACCGCGACCGCCTCGGCGACGCCGATGTATTTGGCGAACGCCCGCTCGAAGTC
>CAKUKT010000115.1 GCA_934663655.1 uncultured Victivallaceae bacterium | reverse complement strand
AAAGGAGATGGTATGATAAATAGCTGACGTTCGCGGTTTCTGCTTGCGGCGTGTAATTTATGGCGATTAACTTACACGTATGGAAGCGGACAGGTTGCAGACTGAATATTTATTTGAGGCGCCTCCGAGAAGAGGATGACCCCGGAAAGGAGATTAGTCAGATCTGCAAACCAGAGCGCCACCGTAGAGAGCGATGTTAATTCGACTACTCTGTATAGGAGGATGGTGAGGCCGTGACAGCAGTTCCGCTTCGATTCGTGAAAAACGAATGGAGGCCAACGATGATGACAAGTTTTGTGGGAGTGGATTTGCACCGGAACAACTTCACCTATTGTATCCGGGAAAACGGCGAGGAGAAGAAAATCGGCAAGTGCGAAATCAGTGAGCTGAAAGGTTTTGCTTCACTGCTCGGAAAGGATACGGCCATGGCGGTGGAAGCGACCGGCAACACATTTATGTTTTGCCGGTTCCTGAAAGCTCATGTGGGACAGCTCGTGGTGGTAAATCCCTCACAGTTCAAAGTGATCAGCACGTCCACGAAAAAAACGGACAAGCATGACGCGAAAATATTGGCGGAGTTTCTGGAAAAGGATATGCTTCCGGAGGTAAGAATGAAAGATGATTTACAGGCGAAGATTTCAAGTCTGACGCAGACCAGGGAAAAGCTGGTTCAGTTGCGTACCGTCTTGAAAAACAAGGTCAACAATCTGCTGGCCGCCAATTTCATTGTTTTGAAGCGGGAGGAGTTGTCCACGGAGACCGGGCTTCGGAAAGCGTTGAGCTTTCACTTTGACCCAATCACCGATACGGAACTGTTCGTGGTCGTCGAACAAATTCGCAGCTTGAATCAAAGCATTGAAAAATTGGATAAGGCGATTGAGGATCATGGCAGTAAGATGGACGGCTTCAAGAATCTGAAATCCATTAAAGGAATCGGTTCGAAAGGGGCGGCAACTCTGCTCTCGACAATCGGCAATATCCATGACTTCCGTTCTTCGAAACAGCTTGCGGCTTATATCGGAATCGTCCCGAGAGTAAGTAATTCAAATGATACGGTCTGTCATGGACGAATCACGAAGAACGGCAGCAAAATTGCACGGACTACATTGGTTCAATGTGCGCTGATCGCAAAACGATACAGCCCGTATCTCCATGCATTTCATGAGTCGGTTAAAAGTCGGCGGGGGGGAGCGAAAGCCAATATCGCCCTGGCTCGCAAATTCCTCGATATCGTGTATCGAACATTAAAAAACAACTGGATGTTTGAGGATTTTACTCAATTCAAACTCGTAAAAAATTGAGTTTTTCTCGGCATCGAAGTGGAATTTTATCATAGGAGTTTCTGCTATGATGCTGGTATTCAAATATCCCAAGGAGCACATAGTCGGCCGTACATCGCTGATGATTGATGACGACACCGGCCGCAGTTACAGTGCGCTGGTCTTTAAAAAGGACGCTCCGGCCGATGTTATCGCGGAGATGAGGGAGATTGACACTTTTTGGCGGCGGGAAAACAACAACCACCCCTATTTTATCTTCCCCGACGATCCGGAGTATGAGAAATACCTCGCTCTGATCGAGTAAACGAGTAAACAATCCGGGCGCTGAACAGCCCGCAGGTGCACACCCGACAGATTCCAGTCTGCCGGGTGCGCTTTTTTGCGCCCGTTTTCCGGGCGTTGTCTCCCAAACCTCAACTCCGGGGGAAATATGCTCATCGGAAAAATTGACACCGCCATCGCCAGTGCGCGGTTGTGGGTTCTCCTGCTCAAAATGCGCGCCCCGGCCCCGTTTTACAAGATCTGGGGTTCGCTCGTTCTGAATCAGGCCAGGGCGAACGCGAGGGCGAAGGACGGTCGGACACTCTGGGAACAGATCGCCGACGCCGTCCACCTCAAACGGCTTTCCCACCCCGGTGAGGAGTTGGCTCAAACCTTTCAGACAGCACCGTGCCCCCCACGCTTCCCCCGCCTCTCCTGCCGCAGAAACCAGACCTTCGCGCGGGCGCATATTCATCCCTCCCCGAAGCTTCCCGCTTCCCTTCGCACCGAAGCGGAACCGGCAATGGTCACCGTCATAACTTCAGCTCATTCAAATGCTTCCTGAAAACAGACTTCGATCGTCCGCGACCGCGGTCCGTCAAATTCGCAGAGATAAATCCCCTGCCAGGTTCCAAGTCGCAGTTCGCCATTCCGTACCGGAACCGTCAGCGAAAATCCCATGAGTGAAGCCTTGAGATGCGCATCGCTGTTTCCTTCGATATGCTGGTAGAAGTTCTCGGAATGGGGCACCAGCGCAGCGAGCTTTGCGAGCAGGTCGTGCTTCACATCGGGATCGGCATTCTCGTTGACGGTCAGCGCCGCGGTGGTATGGAGAGAGTGCAGGTGGCAGATACCGCACTTCAGCTGTACCGGTACCAGAGGTGCCACCATGCTGCTGATATCAATCAGTTCGCAACGACGGTGGGTAACGACAGTGAGTTGTGGCATGGATGAATATCTCCGTGGTTTGATTGTGGTTCTTCACGCCGGGCTCCGGGGGACGCCTGTTTCCGGAGCCCCGCAGAATGAAAAACGACTGCGACAACACCTCCGCGCCGAACCGGAACAAACCCGGCGAAACCTCGCTGAATCTCTTTATTCTCCCGGGTGATCGCGCCGCCGCAATTATTCAGCTGAACCATTACAGTTCCGGAAATATGAAGGCGGAGAAATCACCCTCCTTAATAGGTCGGTTTGCTGCCGGTGTGGAACCTGCTGACTTTTTCCAGAAAGACGAGTTCGAACCCCTCCGGCGTCCGGGTATAGATGAAAGGCGCTCCGGTCTCCGGATCGATCGGGACAGCGGGAAGCAGTTCCGGCACCAGCTGTTCGAGCGTTTCCGGGTAAGTGCCGTTGAGCGAACGATAAAGTTTCAGCGCCAGCATAGCCGACAACCAGGAACGGGTCCGCATCTCTATTTGCAAATTATTCATAAATTGCTTCGTAAATCTGTCCGCGCTTTCAACATCTCCGATTTTTCCGGCAGTGCGGAGTTCCGCGATCCGAGGCTGAATATCCAGATATTTCCGCAATCGCCCGGATGTGACCGAAATGGCGAAAATCCGCTTCAGAAACGGCACCGGCTGATCGCGCAAAATGTAATTGAGCTGCTTCGGCCACGTCAGTGCCGTCTGCAGATAAGCAGCCTGACACTCGACTTCATCCGGAATGGTGTAATCGGTGTTGAGGAAATAGTCAAGGTAGCGACGATATTCTTCCGCGTACTGCGGCCCATCCGGACCAAGCTGAACGAGATTTTCGGCAAGCATCGAATCCAGAGCAATTCGGTAAAATTTGTACAGCATCAGTTTCGGAGCAGAGTCCAATGTCCGGTTCGGACCGTTCTGCTGAAGTCGGAGCAGCGGCAGAATCCGCTCTTTTTCTCCCTTCCAGTGATAAACCGCCGCAATCCCGCCGATCTGCCTGGCGACCAAACGCAAAGATTTCAGGATGGGAAGCTCCGTCTCCAGCAGATAGTTCTCCGGAAAGAAATATTGGTACTGCTCCAACGCCGCGGCGGCGGCAAGAAATTCCTTTGCCTCCGGGGTCTCGATTTCGACCGCCGCCGCCCGGCGCATCTCTTCAGTGACTTTGGAATCAGATGCATTCCAGAGGTAGATCGACGCCATCGGCAGTTCGATCGGCGGCTTACGCCGTTGGCATTGATTGTGCCAGTCGTCGGAGGCTTTAAACAATCTTTCCATTGCTGCCCGGCCGGCCTCTCCCCCTGGTTGCAGAAACACGGTCTGACGACCGGACTCTTTGACCAGTTCCAGGGTTCCGTAAGCACGCACAATTGTCACTGCGCAGGCAATTGCGAAGATCACATACGAACCGATTGTACCGATGATGAAATCACGCAGCGCCAGCAGGGGCGTGTTGCGTTCGCCGCGCCGTGCGAGAATCGCCAGCCAGCAGCCGAGCAGCAGAATCGCCACCAGAAAACCTGATGAATACGGTACAAACATCGGCTCATACAGCCACCATTCCGACGTCGGCAACATCAAGGCAACCGTCGCCGACACCCCGCTCATCGCCGGAGCGGCAAATAAAACCACCAGCAATCCGGCCAACAGCGACAAGCCGGTTTTGCGCCCGATCATGCGCCCCGCGCAACCCGCCAGCCAGAAGTAGAGCGAAAATACGAACACTATCACAATGGTTGCAAGAACTATCCCCCCTCGAATGCTGGGCGACGCTGATGATTCTCCGATGCTGACGGCAATCGACAATATTGCCATCAGCAGAAGCGCGGCGTACCAGGCCGCGGATCGCCGTTCAGTGGGTTCACGCCGGAAAAAAATCCCGAATGTCCACGCCGCAATTCCCAGCCCGAGCATCAGAAAGAGCGGGTGGAGCGGAAAAACAAGTTTGAGAATCACAAAGACCAGCAGAGGAATGACACCGATTATTGCCGGAATGAGATTACGCTTCCAGATCCCGAAAATCTCTTTAAAAAACTCCATCGCCCCCCCTTTTTTTGCTGCCATATAATGGCTATTAAAATATAGCATCCCAAAAACCATTTTGCAAATCCGCGACCAACCGCCGCAGCGCCAGGCTGCCGGAGGTGGATTTCAGGTGTTCAGAAGGACGAAATCTCCCGCACCGGGATTGAACCGCCCGGTAAACACCCCGGCAACCACGGGAATACGCCGCGGATTTATTGTGCCCGATCAGATTCGGCAAACCGTTCCAGAAGCCGTTCCCGGAAAATTTCCGCCGCCCGGGAAAAGACCTGGTATTTCTTCCAGACAATATTCAGCCCCGATTCGACGCCCGGTTCCAGCGGCCGGAAACAGAGGGCATGGTTTCCGACCGCGTCGACCAGACCTTCAAGAGCGAGCGCATAGCCGATGCCCGATTCCACCATCAGCGCCGCGTTGTAGATCAAATTGTAGGTGGCGACGATGTCGAGTTTATCGAAACTTGCTCCGAACCATTCGGTACAGGCATTGCGGACCGCGCTCTGCCGGATGCTGATCCGCGAACAGATCAACGGCAGCTTCATCAGATCGCGCAGCGTGACCGTCTCTTTTTCCGCCAGCGGACTGTCCTTGCGCATGATGACCCCCCAGACGTCACGAACTGGCAAGGCAACGGAATCGTATTTGGAGATATCCACCGGCTGGATCAGAACGCCGAAATCCAGAATCCCCTTGTCAAGCCGTTCCATCACATCCTCGGCGTTGCCGCTGTACAGATTGTAGCGGTTCTCCGGATAATCGTCATGAAGCTCCCGGATGAGTCCGGCGATCAGTCGCATTGCCCGGGACTCGCCTCCCCCGATATGAACACTGCCGCCGATCACCTCCCCCATCGAATTGAAATCGCTTTCGGTGCGGTTGACGATCTCCAGTATCTCCTCCGCCCGTTTCCGCAGCAAACGACCTTCCGGCGTCAGAGTGATGGAACGGTTGCTGCGAATAAAAAGCTGCTGCCCGAGTTCCTCCTCGAGATCCTGCAGCTGCCGTGACAGCGTCGGCTGGGTAACATGCAGAAACTTCGCCGCACCGACAATCGTCCCCTCTCTGGCGACCGCGAGAAAATAACGCAGAACTCGGATTTCCAGTTTTCACCTCCTTCGGGATCTGGGATCAACATATTTTTTCTGCTTTTTTTTCAAGACCACAATTGGCAAACCATGCTTCGACTTTCTTCTTTTTGAATGATCAATTTCTCATTTTTCATAGACGGCATATCATAGTTGGTGATTCAGCGTGGGGATCGTACTATATCTGCCCCCAGGGAAGCGCAAATTTCCTTGAAAGTCTGCAATCATCCATGAATTCCTCTTGTCGGTACTTTCTTATTTTTTAGAAATAAAAAACGTGGAGGCCAATGTCTTCAAATATATTGATTACTGCAATTCACGCCGGATACATCAGAAGCTCGGCCAGCAGACTCCCATAGCGATAGAAGATTTTTTGCTTCGAAATAACGTGGACTCCCGTCACAATACCGAGGATTAATTTTAGCTGATTGGATTGAGCGGAAACGAAACGAAAAGAAAACGGTATATTGATCCGTCTCAATAAGACTGTCCAATATACCGTCAGCATATCAAATGGTGGAGCTGGTGGGAGTCGAACCCATGACCTATACGATGCGAACGTATCGCTCTAGCCAACTGAGCTACAGCCCCATTTGTCTTTTTTTACACCACTCAAAGCAACTTTCAGCAGTGCGTATTCATAATATACGCCCGGTTCGGAAAATTGCAAGCCTCACTATACAAAATTCCCGGTTTTTTTCTCCTCCACAACGCTCTCACCCTTCCCCGCCACGTCAACCGTCACCGTCATAAATACGCTTTTTTTAGCTGAAACAACTTGACTTTCGACACTTCCATCCGTATACTATATCAATAACCAACGGCGCCGCTATTTCGGTGGAGCACGGACGCTTCATCACGACGCCGTAAAAACCAAGGATATTCAGAAAATGGCCAAGCAGGCTGCAAAAAAAACCTGGACAACTTCGGGATTCGACGCATTCCGGCGCGGAACTTTCGGCAACGGCGGACACAATCTCTACGTATCCAGGGCCGGGGTTCTTCAACGTATCTATCAGTACGATCTTAACCACAACGGCTACTTCGATCTCGTTTTCGCCAACTGCCAGAACCATAACGAGGCCGCACCGTCTTACGTTTATTCTCTCGACGGTAAACGCACCGCTACCCTCCCCGGCCAGGGTTCCGTCGCCGGTTGCATCGCCGACCTCTCCGGCAAGGGATTCTGTGATATCGTCGTCTGCGGTTATTACGATATGGCAATGCCGTTCGCCTCCACCGATATCTACTTCGGCAGCGAGGAACCTTACAGCGAGAAATATCATATCCGTATCCCCACCCCCTGGGCCGAATCCTGCGCCGCCGGCAAATTCAACTACTGCGAAAGACCATCGCTCGCTTTCGCCATGCCGCTCTACAAAACCGTACGAGTCTTTTACCAGACCCCCCTCGGGATCGAATGGCAACGCTTCACCGACCTCCCCATCGAAGCCAATCAGGTGGCCGCCATCGACCTCGATGCCGACGGCGTCGATGAACTTATCGTCCGCAAAACCGGCGAAACCAAAACCACCGTGTACTGGGGCGCCGCCGACGGCATCTCCGCCGAACGATTCTCCGTGTTGCCCGAACTGCCCGCAAACGAAATCCTCAATCCCGAGGAAGCCAAGGCCATGACCAGCGAAATGGAAAAGAAGGTCGAAGCCCCCAGACTTCTCCAGACCATAATTTTCCAGGGCAGAAAGTGCTTCACCCTCTCCTCCGGCAAAAAAATTCAGTTCTACTCCTCCAACGGCACCCGCCAGATCGTCAAGGTGTTTGAGCTCGATGTGCCAATGGCCGTATCCGTCGCCGTCGGCGACCTCAACAACGACGGCGTCGATGAACTCGTCGTAACCACCCACTGCCGCGATGAAAAGAACCCCAAACTCCAGAAGAGCTTCATCTTCTGGGGCGACCAAAACGGCAAATACAGCTCTGATGACTGTACCGTTATTCTCACTCAGGAGACCTGCGACGTCGCGGTTCTGCCCGGCAATCGCGTTATTTTCTGTCAAGGCGAATCCAACCGCCAGTACACCAACGATTCCCCGGTCTATGAAGTCAAACCGGATAAATCCGTCAACCTGCTATTCACCATCCAGGGTGAGGACGCCCGCCGTGTCTACTCCGTCAACAACCCGGGACGCGGATCGGAAATCGTTCTCATCGGCCATCACGCCAGAAG
>CAKUKT010000114.1 GCA_934663655.1 uncultured Victivallaceae bacterium | reverse complement strand
GTGTTTAAACGACCTGCTCCATCGTTGAAATTGCTTCTGAGCATTCTCTCCGCCCTCCCGCTCGCCGCCGGATTTTATGCTTTCACCTGGGGAACGTTCTGCTTTTTCGGCGGCCCGGAAGGACGGATGTGGGATCCCCGGGGGGGTGAATTTATGGATTATCTTCTGGCTCATTGCCACCCTGTGCGCCGCCGCTTTCATCACAATGAACTTCAACCGGCGATGGGCATGGCTGGCTCTGCTTGTCGCTTATGAGCTGCCACTGGGCTTCTACATTTTTACCCTGGCACTGTTGCTCGTCATCAATTTTTGGTCCGGCACGTTCACCCCTCCGGACGCCGGCAGCCTCTGCGGACTCGCCCTGATGTCGTTGCTGACGATTTCCATCGCAGCCGCGATCATCCGCCTGGCTCGCAGACGAAATTGCCGGCATAACCCCGATGAGCGCGGCGACTCCGACCGTTCCCCTCTCACTTGAACCACTACAGCTTGCCATCACCCCCCCCGAGGCGCCAGCTGCAAATCGATAAATCCGGTTTCCGAACCGGCCGACGTCTCAGTCAGCTATTTCCGCCGGTAATGAAAGCTCAGCCGCAGCTTCACCGCTTCCCCGCTCCGTGAGTGGTGGAGTTCCGCGATTTTTCAGTATTCCTCGGTATTCCCGAAAGAAGTCTCCATGCCGCATTTGCGGCGCATGCAGTTGAGGATGGTCACCGCATTGGTTGATGCAAGCGAATAGATTACCCGACGCCCCTCCCGGCGGCAGGCAACCACTCCCGCGGCCCGGAGTTTGTTCAGCTGCTGCGACACCGCCCCCTGGGCGGCCCGGATCCCCCCGACAATTTCGGTAACGGTGGACTCGCCGTTGAGATCAAGATATTCCAGAATGCGGAGACGTTGCACGTTGCCGAGTAGTTTGACAACTTCGGCCATCGACGCGAGAAATTCATCCGGAATAGTTTTTGCGTTGTTCATCTTCATCCCCCGTCCGGCCCGGCCTGCCCCCGGTCCGCCCCCGGTCTGCCCCCGGTCCGCCGGGAAGCGGTCGTCCTCCGGTGTCTCCATGTAAATTAATATATCATGATATATGAGTATTTCAAGCTGCGCTGCTTAGCCGACCGCAACAAACGGAATGAAAACCCTCCAAAAACTTGATTTATCCCGCTGTCGGGGTTATCTTCTATAAAATGGGCTTCCGACGGACACCGTAACCGATTGATAATTCATCCCCGCCGGAGTTAACTGGAAAAACAACGATGTCCGATCAGGCAAATAAAACCCGAATGCTTCCCGACGAGGACGCATCCACACAGGAAAAACAACTTTCCGCAACTCCGGAACTCGATTCGCTGCCGGTCAAACCGCAGGAACGGTACAAATTTCTGCGCAGCATCGGTTTCGGCGGTATGAAAGCGGTGCTGCTCGTGCACGACCTCGACACCGACCGGGAAGTCGCGATGGCGATGATGCCCGACTTCCGCGAACGTCCACCGGCGGATCTCGAGCGTTTCGTGAGGGAAGCGAAGCTGACCGCCGGACTTGAACATCCCAATATCATTCCGGTTCACGACATCGGCAAGGACAGTTCCGGTTCGCCATACTTCACCATGAAGTATCTGCGCGGAACCGCGCTCTCAACGGTGTTGCGCCGGCTGGGCGGTCACAATCAGAAAACCGTGGAAAGTTTCAATCTGCAGAAACTGCTCCGAATCTATCTGCGGATCTGCAATGCCATCACATTTGCCCACTCTCACAATGTCTGCCATCTTGACCTCAAACCGGAGAACATCATCGTCGGCGCCTACGGTGAAGTCATCGTACTGGACTGGGGGCTGGCCTGTAAAACCGACGATAACGGCAACGCCGTCATGCCGCCAGACTGGCGACGCAAGGGGACTCCGGGATTCATGCCCCCGGAACAGATTGCCACCGACCCCCGTTTCCCGCTCGGAAAACATTCCGACATCTATTCGCTCGGCGCTCTGCTGTACTCTTTTCTGACGCTCTCGGCTCCCGGAGCCGGGGCCGGGGGAATCGAGGAACAGCTGCGCCTGACCGTAACCGGACAGCTGCCGCCTCCCTCCGCAGTCGCCCCCGAAGGACGAACCATACCTGCGGCACTCGAAGCAATCTGCCTCAAGGCGATGGCCCTGGCTCCGGCAAACCGTTACAGTTCCGCCGAAGCGATCGGCAAGGATATCATCGCATTCCAGAACGGTTACGCGCCGGTGGCGGAAAACGCTTCGGCACTGCGGCGCAGCAGTCTTTTCATCTCGCGCAATCTCGCGCTGCTGTTGATTGTTTTTCTCGCGCTGGCGGTGATTTTGCTGGTGCTTTTCATCTGGTGGAAACACTGAAAGATGACGACATCGTCTCGAATTATAATTGCTGTCCGAGCGAATGCCGCCTTGCAGACCCATTATTGATGCCATGAAAAGAAAAATTGTTTTTGCTCCCGATTCCTTCAAAAACGCGTTGCGCGCCGGTGAAGTGGGGACGGCGCTGGCCGAGGGCTGGCGTTCGTGCCGCCCCGGCGATGAACTGGTGATCTGCCCGCTGGCCGACGGCGGCGAAGGTACCGCGGCGGCACTGGTGGCCGCACGCAACGGTCGGTGGCACCGGGTGATGGCGCACGACCCGCTGATGCGGCCGATTTCCGGCGCCTTCGGGACAGCCGGTTCACTCGGCATCCTCGAAATGGCCGAGGCCAGCGGATTGGAACGCCTGAAACCCGACGAACTCGATCCACAGCGCGCCACCACTTTCGGAGCCGGAGAACTGCTCTTTGCTTTGCTGGAACTGCCGGTCAGTGAAATTGTTCTCGGTATCGGCGGCAGCGCCACCGTCGACGGGGGCGCCGGTATGCTTCAGGCGCTCGGGGCGGAATTTTTCGACGCCCGGGGAGACCGGATCGCCCCGGGAATCGGTGGCGGAGAACTTCAGCGGATCGCTGCCGTCGACCTCTCCGCAATCACGTCCCGGCTCGCCGGACGAAAGCTCCGGGTCGCCTGTGACGTCGACAATCCGCTGCTGGGAGTCCGGGGCGCGGCGCAGGTTTTCGGCCCTCAAAAGGGAGCCTCCCCGGAGGTCGTCGCAGTGCTGGAAAAAAATCTCTCTCACTGGTCACAACTGCTCATTTCGGCGGGTATTGCCGATGACGCCTGCCATCCCGGCGACGGCGCCGCCGGCGGGCTCGGCTTCGCGCTGCGGACGGCGCTCGGAGCGGAAATAACCTCGGGAGCGAAATTGGTGATCGGTTGTTCCGGACTGCTCGAAGCCATGCGCAATGCCGCACTGGTCGTAACCGGGGAAGGACGCACCGACGGCCAGACCGCCGGCGGCAAACTCTGCGCCGAGGTGGCGAAAGCCGCCGCCGCCGCCGGAGTGCCGGTGGCGTTGTGTTCCGGAGCAATCGTCGGCGGCGACGAAGGCGTGCGCCAACTTTTCAATGCGGCCATGAGCATCGCCTCCGGACCCTCTTCACTCGAGGAGGCGATCGCCGCCACCCGGATCAATCTGCGACGTACCGGCGCAGCCCTCGCGGGAATCTTCTCCGCCGGGGAGGCGGATGGGAGCACACGATGACCGCCAAAGCCGCCGGAACCCCGTCACCTCCCGCCGCCTGGGTACCGACACTCTACTTTCAGGAGGGGCTGCCCTATGTGCTGGTCAATTCGACCGCGATTGTGATGTTCCTTTCGCTCGGGATGGCCAAGGACGCTTCACTGTACTGGAGTTCGCTGCTGGCGCTCCCCTGGGCGCTGAAACCGCTGTGGGCGCCGGTTATCGATCTTTTCGGCACCAGAAGACGCTGGATCGTCGTCAACCAGCTGCTGCTCGGAGTTGCTTTTCTGCTTTCCGGAATGATACTGGCAAGCTGTCAGACCTTTGTGCCGCTACTGACTTTGTTCTTTCTGATCGGCATCTCTTCGGCCACCCACGATGCCGCCGCCGACGGCTTCTACATTGTCGCGCTCGACGACCACACTCAGGCGGTCTATTCGGGTATACGCAGCACCTTCTACCGGCTGGCCACGATCACCGGCCAGGGAGGGCTGGTCTACCTCGCCGGATTTTTGATCGAATCCGGCTGGTCCAATCAGCAGGGGTGGCGCCTCACGCTGATGATCGCCGGAGCACTGATTGTCGCACTGGGATTGTATCATCTGCGGCTGTTGCCGCGGCCGGAACGGGATCGTCCAACCGGGAACCGCGGTTTTGCTGGCGGCTTTGCCGGAGTTTTCGCATCATTTTTCCGGTCGCGCGGCATTGTCACGGTGCTGTTGTTTCTGCTGCTGTTCCGGCTGGCCGAGGCCCAGCTCCGGGTGGCGGTGCCGTTTCTGCTCGATTCCCGGGCGGCGGGGGGACTTGAACTGCCGATAAAGCTCCAGGGAGTGATCTATGGCGGCGGCGGAGTTGTTTTTCTGCTGCTCGGCGGCATTTTCGCCGGGCTGCTGGTAGCGCGGCACGGGCTCGGTCGCTGGTTCTGGCCGATGGCGCTCGCCCTGAACATTCCCGATCTGGTCTACGTATATCTCTCTTTCGCCATGCCGCAGAATCACTGGATTATCGGAGTGTGCGTCTGCATCGAACAATTCGGGTACGGGTTCGGTTTTACCGGGTTCACTCTGTTCATGATCTGGTTCGCCGGGCGGTTCTCCGGCGGACAGACCGGAATCTACGCGTTGATGACCGGAATCATGGCGGTCGGGCTGATGGTTCCGGCAATGTACTCCGGAACCCTGCTGGAAGCACTGCCGGGGTTGCTGAACATTCCCGCCATCGACGCCTACCGGGCCTTCTTCATCTGGGTGATGATCTGTACGCTGCCCTCTTTTGCGGTGACCGCACTGGCCGCCAGAATGATCGATCCCGCGTTCGGCTGCAAAGCCGCCGCAGCCGCCGACGGCGAAGGAAAATAGTTCTCACCCGGTGAGATGCTGGCCGCAGTCCACCGGCAGAACCGCTCCGGTCACCGAGTCGTTGACGATCAGAAATTCGACGGCGTCGACCAGATCGTTCACCGCCACCGGACGGCCGAGCGGCACGCTGCGCAGCTCTTTCTCCATCCGCGAGCCCTCAAGACCGACCGGCGGCAGCACCGGGCCGGGGGCGACAGCGTTGACCCGGACGCCGACGGCGGCAAACTCACGGGCCGCGCGAAGCGTTTCCGCGAACAGCGCCCGCCGGGAACGGGTGTAGGGATCATCCGGAACACACTCCCGCAGCACCACCTGGTCGAGCAGATTGACAATTGCTCCGCCGCGCCGCCCCGCCGCCAGCCACTGCATCAACTGGGTCGGAACCCGGCAGTTGACCTGAAAATAACGACGTTCCAGCTCCTTCGGATCGTCTCCGCGCGCCCGATACAATGAAGCGTTGTTGATTAGAATATCGCACTGCCCGACCAGTCCGGCAAGGAGTTCGGCCGCATCCGGAGCAGAGAAATCGACCGGTCCCACCAGACGGTGACCGCTACCGGGCAAACCGGCGATCGTTCGTGCCGCCTCCTCCCGAGAATTATTGAAATGGAGCAGCACCACTCCGCCGCAAACGGCCAGCCGGAACGCGATCGCCGCGCCGATACGGCGGGCGCCCCCGGTGATCAGAATGGTTTTTCCGGCAAGGTCCATACGAATGGCGCTTTCAACAACTCAGAAACCAAATTCCGGCTGAACGATCCCGAAATCTTCCTCCTCATCACTGACGGTCGGAACCGGTTTTTTCACCGGCTTCTCCGGCGGACGGCGGCGATTCGAACTCTTTACGGGTTCCTTTTCGGCAACTGCGACCGCATCTGGAGGCAGCAGTTCCGGGGCTTCACCCACCACTTTCTTCTCATCGCCGCCGGTGCGGCGGCGGCGGCGCCTGGCGGAAGACGCGGCGGCAGCCGCTTCCGGCGCCGGTGCGGCGCTCTCCTGAGTCTGACGCTCTTCCGGCTCTGCGGCGGCGGTCACTTCCGGTGCGGGCGCAGCATCCTCCGCTGCCGCAACCTCTTTCGTTTCCACGGCGACAGCCGCTTCCGGCGCCGGTGCGGCGCTCTCCTGAGTCTGACGCTCTTCCGGCTCTGCGGCGGCGGCCGCTTCCGGTGCGGGCGCGGCATCCTCCGCTGCCGCAACCTCTTTCATTTCCACGGCGGCGGCCGCTTCCGGCGCGGGCGAAGTGCGCTCCGGAGCCTCTTCACCCTCGTCACCATCCTCCCCGGCGGCCGAATCAGCGGCAAAAGCGGCCAGCTCCTCCTCAGTAAGATAGCGACTGTGGGTGATCCTGGTCAGCGCTTTGCTTGAAATCAGCACGCCCCGCGCTCGCGGAGTACGATTCGGCAGTTCCATCAAATTGAGTTCGCGTACCGCCGCTTTGCGGGCGCCCTGTTCGGTGAGCAGATAGATGGCATCCGGGCGCGGCGTCATCAGTTCGAGCTGGCACCCTTCCGGACACAACCGGTACTCTTTTTCGAGTATGTACCCGCCGATCGAAGAACGTTTGCCATAATATTTACCCGACTTCTTCTCCCGGTAAATAATGCCGAACACCGTCTCGGCATCGTAACGCCGGAAATCATACAGTTTGTCGACAAACAGCTTTTCAGGCGGCAGCGGAATGACCCGGTACACGCCCTTTTTGGTGGTACAGATAAAGCGGTCAAATTCGTTGCAGACCAACTGATCATCACTTTTCACCGCAGTGCCAACATAACCGTTGCGCCGATCCCAGCCGACCTTGATATTGTTGAGCGCAGCTTTGGTACGGTCGATCTTGTCGAAATGTTCGATTTCGGTACGCCGCGGATACGCGGCCCCGTATTTCGCAATCAGATCCTCGAGGTAAGAGATGGCGAACTCCTTCAAATGGGCGAGATGACGGCGCAGCCGTTTCATTTCGTCGAGGATTTCCTTGAGTTCACGCTGGTTCTTCTCGATGTCGAAGCGGCTGATCCGCCGCACCGGCAACGCCAGCAGCCGATCGATATCTTCGCGGGTGAGTTCGCGGCGCAGCCGGTCGAGGAAAGGCGCGAGCCCCGCCTCGACCTCGGCGTATTCCTCCTCCTGCGTCCGGCACTCCTCGATGCGTTTGTAGATGCGGTTCTCAAAGAATATCTGCGCCAGCGTCTTGGCGTGGAACAACCCCTCCTGCCGTTCGAGCGCCAGTTCCAGTTCCCGGCGAAGATAGAGCAGCAGTTTCTCCGTGTTGCGGTGAATCACTTCAGTCACCGACATCTGCACCGGACGCCGGTCGCGAATCACCGTGAGATTGACCGAAATGGAGACCGAACAATCGGTATACATGTACAACGCCTGCCGGGCTTTTTCCGGATCATAACCGCGCGTCGGCATAATCCGGATCTCCACATTCTGCGCCGTGTGGTCGTGAATGCCGGAGATCTTGATCTTGTTCTTCTCCGCCGCCCGTTCAATCGAAGCGATCAGGCTTTCGGTAGTGGTCGTGGCCGGCAGTTCCCGGATCACCAGTTCCCGACCGTCGATATCAATGCGGGCGCGCAGAGTGATTTTGCCGTTGCCGTCGAGATACTCGCTGGCATCCATCAACCCGCCCTGGAGAAAATCGGGGAAAAGTTCAAACGGCTCCCCGCGCAGCGTCGCAATCTGAGCCTGCAGCAGTTCGTTGAAGTTGTGGGGCATGATCCGCGTGGCCATGCCGACGGCGATGCCGTCACTGCCGAGCATCAGCAGCGATGGAATTTTTACCGGCAGCACCACCGGTTCCCGGCTCCGCCCGTCATAGGAATCGACCAGTTCAGTGATCTCATCGGAAAAGAGCGTCTCCCGGCCGAGCGGAGAGAGACTGCACTCGATATAACGCGGCGCCGCCGCCGGACTGCCGGTGAGAATGTTTCCGAAATTACCCTGCTTGTGG
>CAKUKT010000113.1 GCA_934663655.1 uncultured Victivallaceae bacterium | reverse complement strand
CCGCGTTGATCGAAGCGGGAATCCGCGGCGTGGTTTCGGTGGCGACCATCGATGAAAAGACGCGAAAACTTTTCGCCGAACATCAGATTCCGCTGGTGGAATTCAATTCGGCGGCCGCCGCGGAATCCCCTCATATCGAACTCGATTACGAGGCCGCGGCCGATGCACTGGCCGCGGCGTTTTCCGGCGCCGGCAGAAAACGGCTCGCCGCGGTGGGTTCCGGGACAAACGCGGAAGCCACCTGGAGGTTATTCAAACCGGCATTGACTCCGGCGGCGCAGAAATACGAGCTGTCGCTTTGCGAATGTATCCGCAATCAGGATGAGTTTCCCGACGAGTTCAGAAAACTTCTGGGGGCTTCTTCCCCGCCGGATGCACTGTTTGTGCTCAACTCCTGGAGTCTCGGCGCGGTTGCCGAATGTCTACGCGAGGAAAAACTGCGGGTGGGACGGGATATCTCCGTGATCGTTCACGGCTCCAACGCCCTGCTGATTCCCCACGATCCCCCCTATTCGATCATCGACATCGACATCACCGCCGCCGCCGCCTCGCTGATCGAAACCATGCAACGGCTGATCGCCCGCCCCGACGCTGATCCCGAAGTAAGGCGGGTCGGCTATCTGCCGGTCGTCGATCGGGGTTCAATCGGTTCCAGAGCGCGCCGCCACCGCTCGTAACCGTCAGTCCGCCGAGGGTGGATTGCGGTGGTCGCACAGCCGGAAAACCGGCGCCGGCAGCGCTTTCCCGCTGAGAAAATCCCCGGTCAGCTGTTTCGCCTGCTCCCGGTCGCCGCGTTCAATCCAGTGAATCGCCACCCCTTCGCGTTCCAATTTGCGGAAAAATATATCCTGCCGTTTGGCAAACTGGCGTATCCGGTTGAGCAGCATCTCCCGCATCGCCGAGAAATCACACTCTCCGCGCAGGTACCGCGCCACTTCGCGATATTCCAGACCGAAAAATTCCAGTTGTTCCCAGCTCACTCCCGCCCGGTGCAGCTGTGCGACCTCCTCCGGAAGTCCCGCCGCCAGCCGGGCATCCAGACGCTGCGCAATCCGTTCGCGCACCTCTCGCCGGGGATAATAAACCCCGAGCACCAGCGTCTCCAATTTGAACGGAGGTTCAAACGATGGCGGCAGAGCAGGATCCCGGCGCAACCGCCGGTCATGCAGATCGCGTGCCGGCGGCAGTTCCCCTCCCGGCAACCGGTAATCACACAACAGCGCCGCCAGATAAAGCGCCGTTCCGCCGCACAATACCGGCAGACGGCCGCGGGCGGCGATATCCGAAATCGCGGCAAAGGCATCCCGGCAGAACCGGCCGAGATTGTAAACCTCGGACGCCGGATCGGCGATGTCCAGCAAATGGACCGGAGTATCGCCGTACTCCTCCCGATCCTTCCCCGAACCGATATCCATACCGCGGTAGACCTGACGCGAATCAACGCTGACCACTTCACCGTTGAAACTGCGCGCCAGATCGACCGCCAGTGCGGTTTTACCGGTCGCGGTCGGACCGGTCACCGCCAGACACCTGACCCGTTTTCCGGTCATCGACCGCCGCCGACAGCGACCCGCCGCCCGCCGTTGCGGGCGGAACGCTCTTCCGCCAACGCGATCCGGATCGTTTCACGGGCGCTCCACGGCGTGCAGCGATCCACCGGCTCTCCGTTCAATATGCAGGAGGCGAAATAGGAGATTTCCCGCCGGTGTCCGCCCTCCGGGGAGAGTTTCACCACTTCCGGCTGCTGATCGAGCCGGTCGATGATCAATTCGTCGGCCCGCTTCATCTCCACCGAAGCATTCTCAAAGATCGCTTCAAAGCTCATCGAAAACGCTCCCAGCGACCAGCTCGTTTCCGCCGAAACCAGCGGTCCGTCCCGGTAGATGTAATGAGTGATCGCGTCATCGATCGCCCCGGTGTAGTGGGTACAGCCGAAGGTGACCACCGAGTCGGGCACTCCGAAAAGATAATTGGCGAAATCGGTGTCGTGAATATGCATGTCCAGCAGCGCTCCGCCACTGCGCCGTCCATCCCGGAACCAATACCCCAGCCCCCGGGGCAGTCCGCTGATCCGGCGCATCGACAACCGCAGCAGCCGCCCGAAACGCTGCTCATCGACCATGCGTTTCAATTCCTCGTAACAGGGGTAGAAGCGCAGGCACTGCCCGATCATCAGTGCTTTACCGGATTTTTCCGCCGCCGCGATCATCGCGTCGGCCTCCCGGAGGTTGGGAGCCATCGGTTTTTCGCTCAGCACGTTGATGTTATGCTGCAGAGCCGCGATCGCATAATGTGCGTGGAAGTCAGTAGGAACACAGATATCGATGATGTCGAGTTCCTCGGAGGCGATGAGCTCTTCGAAGGAACCGTACCGGCGCAGCTTGGAGAGATCGAGCGAATCGGTGGTGCCGAGGTTGAGTTCAGCGCTGGAACACTGAAGTTGTCCGGGGTCATTGTCGGCCACGGCAACAAGTTCACAATCCGGCTGATCGCGGTAACCGTCCGCATGGGCGTGTCCGATACTGCCGAAACCGAGAATCGCCGCTTTAAGTTTTCTTTTCATAATAATTTCCCTCAACGTCCTTTGGCAATGGTTCTATCCGCAAGCGCGCGGAGATAGGTGACGGTCCGAATGATATCGCGGGTCTGGCGCTCTCCGGAGATTTCCCGTTCGATGATCAGCTCGCCGTTGTAACCCTTTTTGTAGAGTTTGGGGATCAGCACCGGATAGCGGCTGCGCCCCTTCCCCACCCGGACTTCCCGGCCGAGATTGCGGCCGTCCACCGGGTAGAGCCCATCCTTGGCGTGCACACACCGCACGTACTGACCGAAAACATCGATCGCATCCACCGGGTTGGCCTTGCCGTAGAGAATCACATTGGCGGTATCGAAATTGATCCCGAGATTGGGCAGACCGATATCCTGAATGGCCCGCAACAGCGTCACCGGCGTCTCCTGTCCGGTTTCGAACCAGAAGCCGATCCCGAGTTTATGGCAGTAGGAAGCCACTTCGCCGATCGCATCGATCGTCCCCTGATAGAGCGGATCCGTGGGGTTTTCCGGAATAAAACCGCAATGGGTCACAATCGCCGGAAGCGAACACTCAACTGCAAAATCCGCCCCTTTTTTCAATTCGGCGATGCGCATTTTCCGGTATTCCGGCGGCACCAGGCCCAGCGTGGAAGGCCCTTCGATGAAGTTCCACACTTGGGGGCCGGAATATCCGCACCAGAGCGAATTGATTCTGACTTTGCAGTCCCGGGCCTGCCGGGTCAACAGTGCGGCGTTCTTGCTGGTCCACATCGGAATCTCCCAGTTGCAGAACTGCGTGACTCCGACCCCGTGGCGGGCGATGCGTTCAAACGGATTGGAACCATCCTCGCTGAAGTGGCTGAGTACTCCGACCTCCAATGGCTGCACGGAATTTTTCATAACCTCAAATCCTTTGCATGTTGAAAAAAACTTCGGACGCTGTTATAGTATACATGTTGGAAGCGGTTATTCAAATGGATAAAAAGTTTTCCTGCATGACAAAAAAATTCAAATCAATGAAAGAGTGAAATAAGGAGATCTGATGGCCATACTGACCACTATGGAGATCACTTCCGGCGAGCGGGTCCAGGTCTACCGCGCGGTCGGCAGAATGGCGGAGTTCGAACGAACCTACGGATTGTGGATCATCTCGGTTCACTGCACCGACTGCCGCCTCGAAAATGTCCCCCCCGGAGTTAATGATTTCTCCACCTGTCCATGGCGGCAATTCGAATTTTATTCGCTCTCCCACCTCGTCGCCGGCTACGGCCATCTGAGCCTGCGCGACGGACGTCCGGAATGCGACGTCCGCCCCGGGCAGGCGATCATGATTCCGCCGAAAACCGTAAACCGTTACGGCGGCTGGAACAACCAACCCTACCTGGAAGATGCAATATGTTTCTGCGGCCCGCTGGCGGATATGATGCGCGACTC
The DNA here is from genome assembly GCA_934663655.1 of uncultured Victivallaceae bacterium. Lineage (GTDB taxonomy): Bacteria > Verrucomicrobiota > Lentisphaeria > Victivallales > Victivallaceae > UBA1784. Next base: position 3,920 of record CAKUKT010000113.1, on the reverse strand, counting down.
CGGAGTGATATCGGCGGGAGCGTTCGACTTCGGCAACAGCCGGAAAATCCGGATGATCTCCGAAATGCTCCACGATCCGTCCTTTGACGCCCAGCTGGCCGCGCACTTCGCGCTGCAGAAGCTCCTCGTCGAACTCTGCCTCGAAAACCGTCGTCACGCCGCCGACTCCCCGATCGGATCTCTTATCGATATGATCAAATCCCGCCCCGAACGCTGGTGGCAGGTCTCGGAACTCGCCGAATATTGTGCGCTCCCTCCCGGAAAATTGAGGAAACTCTTCATCGAAAGCACCGGGGTGCTGCCGAAACGCTACATCGAAGAGCTGAAACTCCGCCTCGCCGCGGAACAACTCGCTTCCTCTTCGCTGCCGATTCGCGAAATCGCCGAACGTTTCGGCTATCGCGACCCCTACCATTTCAGCCGCCGGTTCAAACATTTTTCCGGGCTTTCGCCGGAAATCTACCGCCGGGAATCCCGGCGGCTGCGTTCACTTTGAGAAATCCAACCGTATGGTCACGATCCAGCCCGGGGCGGCCGTCGTCACCACGGTGTGTTCATCTTCGAGTTTCAACGCTTCCACCTCCGTTTCGTCCACCCGGCAGCGTACCGCGCCCGCCAGCCGCGCACCGGTGCGTATCCGTGCGGAGGCCGCCAGCCTCCCCGGATTGAAGAAACGCAGCACCACCGCGCCGCTTCTGCCGTCGTCGCAGGGTTTCAGCGCGGAGAACGCCACCTCGCCCTCCAGTGTCACCAGCGAATCATCGCGAACCACCCGCTGCAAAGCGGACCGCGGAGCGAGTTCCGCTGGGAAAGCCGCGCGCACCTCCTGAAGCCGGCGGAACAACCCGGTTTCGGCGACTCCGGCGTCAAAGCAACAGACCGCCCCTTCAAAACAGCGGGGTCCCGGCATCTGACCATCGGACTCCCCTTCGGTCATCACCGTCCGCCGAAAAGCGCGCAGCAGCGTGATCCCCAGCGAATGCGCTTCATCCATCCAGCCGCCGGCTTCGTGAATACCGCCGCGGCACAGAAACGCGATCCCGCCCTGGGCATCTCGACGACCGATCACCCCGTCGAAATTTTTCTCAATCGTCTCGGTTTCGCGGTAGGACTCCGAAGCATTGCCGCTTTTGCGTCCCTCCGGACGGTGCAGCATCGCAAAGGCCTGTCCGGCAAAATATTCACCCGCAATGCCGGTCGGCAGTCGCAACCGCAGCCGGTAATCGCGGATATGGTTGTCGATCTCTATTTTCAATCCCACCGTATCGCGGTCGCGATCGAGAGAAATCCGGGTGGTGATATCGAGCGCGCGGCGATGCGGACTCTCGGTGATTCCAGCGTAGGTCTCGCCGATGGTACCGGCAAAGAGGATCTCCTCGGGCAATTCGTAACGGCGGACGATTTCAAACTCCACCCGCTCCGGACCGTCGGCCGTCACCGCAATCCGCACCGCCGCGCCTCCGGTCACCACCGGAGTTCCGACCGGAGTCACATGATTCCAACCGTCGCCGATTTCGCGATCGAAGACAAAATCATTCAGTCCGGCATAGCGGCGTCCGGTGCGCAGACAGCTCAGATCGAAGGTGCCGTCGGCGTTGACGTCCACCCGCACCAGCCGGTTGGCCGCGGCGTGCGGTGACAGCAGCATGCTCTCAAAACAACGCACCGGAACAGCCGAAGGACGCAGCTCCAGTCGCGTCCATCCCGAAGCACGCAGCCGCGGCGCGGCGATCACCGTGTAGAAATCGTACCGCGCGGCCGCCTGCCGGTACAGCGAACGAGTACGGTTGCGCCGGATGGAGAGCAGCTGGTAACGCACCTCCGCCCCATCGGCGTCGAAAATCCGGAAGGAGTTGAAGTGTTCATAACCGAAGGGTTCTGCCTGAACCGCCGGATAGGGTTTATCAGTCGGGAAACGCAGTTCGATCTCCCGGGCGGAATTGACCTCCCACGGCAGCGGATTGTAAATCGACAGCGTATAGACGCCATCCGCCGCCGCCGGAAATACATGCGGCTGCAGCGGTTCCTCACCCGGGAGCGTCCGCGCCGCCTCATCCTGAAGCACGAACTCCTCGTTGAGCATCCGTCCCAGCGCCCGCACCTCCTCACAGCGGCAGAGCACCGCCCGGTGCACCGCGTCAATCGAACAACCGCAGATCGAATCGTGCGCGTGGTTGGCAAGCAGTTTTTTCCATTGGTAACGCAGCAGCGGGAGTGACGAGACATCGCCGGCGGCCGCGCGTGCGGCGAGCTGAGGTTCGAGCAGCAGTTCAAGTTCATTCTGAGCCAGATCGTTGGCCAGCTTCACGTCGCCGCGGGAACTAAGCGTGGCGCTGATCTGATAACCGACATGATATTCACTGTCCGCCGGTTCAATCTGTTCTCCGCGGATCACCGGGTAATTTCCGGGAAATTCCCGTTCGAAGAGGTCGGCGTAGTCGCTGTGAATCACCTCCGCCTCCGGGTAGAGTTCGCCGATCCACCTGAGCATATCCGGGGTGGACGCGGTCGGCGGCGCATGGTCGAGCGCGTCGGACAACACCACCACTTCGCCCCAGCGGTTCAGATTATCCTCCAGATATTTACGGAAATCCGCCTTGAACGACGCCTCTTCATAGGGTTCCCGACGGCCACGCCGCAAACCCAGCGTGAAATCGGCGTATCCATGATGTTTGCCGAGATTGATCGTCGCCAACCGGGTACCGTCCGGGCTCTCCCAGTACAACAGATGTTCGAAACCGAGATCCGGGGTGCCGCGCCAGCAGACCGCCCCCTTCAACCCGAAACCGGCGAAAATCTGCGGCAGCTGGGCGATATGTCCGAAAATGTCGCAGACATACCCCACCGGCCAAGGTTCATGACCGAACTCCCGCGCTACACGCGTCCCCGTCTGAAGATTGCGGATCAACGCCTCGCCGGAAACCAGAAATTCATCCGGCATCACATACCACGGTCCCACCGCCAGCCGTCCAGAAGAGATCAACACCTCGAGTTTTTTTCTCCATTCAGGATGTACCTCGACGATATCCTCAAGCACAATCGTCTGACCGTCAAAGGTGAATCGCCGGTAATTATCGACACCGTCAAAAATCTCCAGCAGTTTCCCGGTCGTATCGAGCAGATATTTCCGAAACTCCTGAAAACTCTGGTACCATTCCCGATCCCAGTGGGTCGCGTTGAAATAATAAAATCTTCTCATTTACAAAGCAATCCTCAGCATAAATGATTCCGTCGCAAACGGTTGTTGTTGTTGTTGCGCCAGCCATCGGTGCGGAATTTCCGCTTCCGGCCTTCCGGAACAATCCCTTCAGTACTCTCCGGTAAAGATAATTCTGCTTTCACGTTACGACTGTAAATCCGCATCCCCGTTGCCGGCCGCCGGTTCCGGCAGCCGTATCTCCCGGAGCGGCCGGTTGGCCGGAGACGAAGCCACCGCCGCGGCAAGCGTCTTCAATGCCTCGGAGACCGGTTTCGACTCTGCCGCCAGCACCGTACCAACGGTGCTGTCACCGATATGTTCCAGCGCGCTCAGACAGTCGGAGATCCGGGTACGATCCAGCGCCACCCCCGGAAGTACCCGGTCGTCGGCAGTCAGGCAGAGAATGCCCGAAGCCGTCAGAACCCCGAGTTCATTGTCCAGAACCACCGGCGGCAATTGCAGCCGTTCGGAGATCTCCCGGCGCCCGGTTGCCCCTTTTCCGTCGTCGACATTGGCGAAAACCAGCGCCGCTATCGTCAGCTGCCGCAGCCGCCGCACTTCGAGGCTGTGTTCGTCGATGTCATCGACGAAAAGTCCGCTGTGAAGGTTCTGGGCCACAAAGGCCATTTCTGCTCCGAACAGCAGGATCTGCCACGACCACTGTACCCAGATCAGAAACAGCGGCAGCACCGCGAAACTGCCGTAAATCCGGTTGTAACGG
>CAKUKT010000112.1 GCA_934663655.1 uncultured Victivallaceae bacterium | reverse complement strand
GAGGGTGCCGCGATCGGACTTGGTCAGCCCGAGGAGCTCGCAGAGCGAAGGAAAGTCGGGCAGCAGCGTCTGAATTTTGAAGTGCTGCCGGAGCCAGACCCCGGGATGTGCGGCGATGAGTTCGCGAAATTTGCCGATCCGGTAGGCTTCGCGGCTTTTCTCATCGGGATAGCGTTCGTGGTCGGCGAACTCCGCTGCAAGTTCTTCCCGGATCCGGAGTTTTTCGCTCTCAAAATCGCTGTGGTTGACTGCGGCCAGCAACATCGCTCCATTTTGATGGTACATCGCCCCGGTATTGGTGTCGAGCGTATATCCGGCTCCGAGCGAGGCGTTTCGCCACATCCATGGCGCCGGTAGCGCGACGAATATCGCCGTTCCGGCGATCGCGGCCGCAATTTTGCCCCGGAGTGAGAGGCGCGGAGTTGCCGCCAGCACGACCAGCGCCGGGAGAATCCAGACCGAATTGATCGGTCGGATCAACGCGCCGATCGCTGCGACCGCCGCCGACGCCACAAACCAACCCCATCCGCCCCGCTTCACCATCCGCAGGAAAAACCATAACTGCAATACCGTTGTCAGCGAAAACAGCGTATCACTCAGCAGCATCGGCGCATTGGCCGACGCGGTCAGATTGAATGCCGTCAACCCCGCCGCCACCATGCCGACCGTGACTCCCGCATACTCCCGGGCCGCCCGGTAAACCAACAGCGGCAGCAGCGATGAAATCAGCACCATAAGCACGCTCAGCAGCAACATCCCGGCTGCTCCGTCGCCGAATCCGGCAAAACAGACCGCCCCCACCAGCGGAAACCCCGGCGGCCGCGCGGTGCCTCCGCCGAAAATATCCCCTGCCGCCAACGCCCGCGCAACCTCCAGATAGCCCGGGGTGTCCGGGCGGGAGAAACAACGCTCCGCTCCGGCGATCCAGCCCGGCAGCGCCGGGAGGATACGCAATAACGCGCCGGCGGCGACAATCGCCGTCAGCACGAAGAGTCGTTGGCGTCTGGAGAGATGCTTCACTTGCCGGCCAGAAATTCTTTAATGCGTTCGGACATGGAATTCTGGCGGATGCGGATGATCTTCATTTCGCGTTCGACGCTCTCCGGGGAATCCGAAGCGTGCGCGGTGTTCACCATCACATTGCGCCCGAAATCGGCGCGGACCGTTCCCGCCGGCGCCTTGGCCGGATCGGTCGGTCCGAGCACGGAACGGATCTTGGTGATCGCATTCTTTCCTTCATAAATCAGCACCAGACATTTGGCGGCGCTGTTCTGACAGCCGCGTTCCTCGGCGGTCGTTCCCTCCGGACGGCGACCGGACATGAATTCAATGATTTGACCGAACTGATCGTCGGCAAAGGGGATTCCCACCGCGTCGGTGAGCTTGGCCAACGATTCATCCGGCAGCTTGAACTCCAGCTCCGATTCCAGAATCGCCTTCGCCCGTTCGCCGATCTTCGGTGCAAGCTTGCTGCGCAGTGCCTGGCGCACCGGTCCGTAAAACTCCAGCGCGTCATCGATGCTCATGCGGTGCACCTTGCAGCCGACAATCCGCAATCCGGTACGGCTCAACATATCGATGATGTTGCCGGGACGGCTCGACGGATGACGCCAGTTATCCGGTTTGATAATCACCAGCGTCCTCTCATCGCCGGGAGTGTAACCCACCGCGTTGTCGATCAGGTTCGGTGACTTCGCTGCAAATTCAGCAAACATTTTGAGTTTCGGCAGCGCCTCGTCGATGTTGGGCGGAGTCAGCAGCGCCGGTTCGAAGTAACGGATCACTCCGGGATTGTCCTTATCCTCCACCAGGTCGGCGTAGGTGTCGCGCAACGTTTCGGCACTGGTGAAGTCGCGCGGCGAATGCGGAGAAAGCCGGCCCACCAGCTGCGACAACTTCTTGCAGGCATCGTCCCCGCGGAAGAGCAGCATCAGCGTCCGTTCCACCCGGCCGTCCGCACAGGGACCGAAATTCTCCCGGACGTAGTCCGCCAGCATCTCTCCGGTCTGCTCGAAGGGAGTTCCCACCTTGTCGGCAATCAATGCCTGCGCATAGGCTTCGGCCATTTCCGGAGTGAAAGCCAGCATCTGCGCCCCGATGAATTCAAGATCGGTCTGCGACATCAGGCGCGCCACAATACCCCCGGTACGGGACTTCAGCAAACTGTAAGGCGTGATGATTAAGTACGACAACTCAATTGCCATGATCTTTGTTTTCCTTTGACTTTTTCCTAAACCTCTATATCTCCGGGAACCGGATTTTTTCCGATTGCGGTTCCCGACTAACCATCCCTGAAAATTCAAGGTTCCGGACGACTGGAAACCAGTGAATCCGGAACTCTGCTCTCGAAAATCATTTTTCTTCACCCCAAGTCGGAGGCGGAAACTTCCGTCATGAGGTGCCGGCATCCGGTTCAGGCGGTTGCCCGGCATGACGGATCAACACGATCGTCTGATCGTCATTCTGTCCCGATTCGTAAGACGCGACCCGCCCCATAATCTCGCTGATTATCCGATCCGGGTCACTGCTGTTGCAGCAGGCCTCCCGGAAGGCCTCGATCAACCGCGGCACCCCGAACTCCTCGTCATTGTGATTGAGCGCTTCCGACAGACCGTCGGAAAACATCATCAAGGTCGTTTCCGGTTCGATCGCTACACAGATCGTTTCAAATGATGCCATATCCCCGGGGAGAATCCCCAGCGCCGTACCGTCCGGAGAAAAGACCCGGATGTGCTGATGCACGAAACTGATGAGATCGGTATGACCGGCCCGCCCGAATTCCAGCAACATATTGCGCCGATCCAGCAGGCAGCAGCCGAGAGTGATGAAACGATCGGTTTCAGTATCGCGGTTGATCTTGTCGTTGACGTCCCGCAGAAAGTTGGTCAGGGTGGTGAAGTTGTCGGTGAGGCTGCGGGCGAAACTCCGCGTCATCGCCGTCAGCATGCAGGCGGGTATTCCCTTGCCGCAGGCGTCGCCGATCAACACCAGCATCCGGTCTTCGTCGATCCGCACGAAATCATAGAAATCGCCGTTTACCTCCTTGGCCGAACGGGTCCGGGCCGCAATCGAAAATTTTCCCCACTCCGGGAACTTTTTCGGCAGCAGCGACTGCTGCAGCTGCCGTGCGAACTGCAACTCCTGATCGATGCGGTTCCGCCGGCTTATTTTGTCATAAACATCCACCAGATTCTGCACCATCAGCACCTGGGAAGCCAGCAGACGGAAACGATCAAGCTGCTCATTCCCGAACGAGTGGCGCGGCGAAAGTTTATTGCCGACCGCACAGATCACCCCCGCCGAACCGTCATCCCGATGCATCGGCAACGCCATCACGCTGGTCCCCGTCGGCAGCCGGTAGGCCGCGAAACGCGGATCGGCGGCGGCATCGGGAATCAACTCCGGCCGGTCGGTGGCGATGAGTCCGCCGGGAAAGCCGCTCCCCGCCGGAGGTGGAGACCGCCGCAGTGCGTCGAGCAGCCGCGCCGGATTGGTGAAAATTTCCGGATCAGCGTCCGGAAGCAGGGGATAACGACCGAACACTCCACCGCAGATCAGCTTGTCTCCCCGGACGCTGTAGATCGCCACCGTTTCCGCATCGATCTGTTCGGCGACGTAGAGCGCCGCGGCGTGCATCGCGCCGTCCACGCCGTCCTCACTGCTGATGCCGCTGGAAAAACGCGAGAGAAAATGTGAAATCTCCCGGCGCAGCTTCTCCGATTCAATCAGCTTGAGGCGCAGTGCTTCAATCCGACGGTAGGCGCGACGAGCCGCAACCCCGGTCAGCAGCAGCGCGAGAAGTGAATTGGCGATGATCCAGCCGGTGATCTCGATCATTACTCTTCCCGCTGATATTCCTGCAACGATTTGAGCGGAGTTTCGCCGCGTCTGGCCTCTTTGATCCCGAGCACCGTGGCGTTGGCCGCAGCGATCGTAGTCATGTAAGGAATCTTGTATTGAATCGCCAGCATTCTGATGTAGCTGTCGTCAATTTTACTCAACCTGCCGATTGGGGTGTTGATAATCAACGAAATCTCATGGTTCCGGATCAGATCGGCGACGTTGGGACGCCCTTCGGCGAGCTTGTGCACCGGTTTGAAGGCGATACCGTTTGCCTGGAGGAAACGGCCGGTGCCTTCGGTGGCGACGAGTTCAAAGCCCATTTCGGCGAGCATTTTCACAATCGGCAGCAGATCGGCGCGTTCGCGTTCGGCAACCGAAACCAGCACCTTGCCCTCGAGCGGCAGCCGGGACCCGGCCGCCTGCTGCGCCTTGAAGTAGGCCATCCCGAAACTTTCGGCAATACCCATCACTTCCCCGGTCGCCCGCATCTCCGGTCCGAGCACCGGATCGACCTCGGGGAACATATTGAAGGGGAACACCGCCTCCTTGACGCCGTAATAATGGCGCGGCGGATTCTTCAGCAAACCGCGGAGGTCGTCGAGGCTGGAACCGAGCATCAGGTTGGTGGCGATCCGGGCCAGCGGAACTCCGGTGACCTTGGCCACGACCGGCACGGTACGCGAAGCGCGCGGGTTGGCCTCGATGATCCAGACGTCATCCTCGCAGACCGCGTACTGGACGTTGAGGATGCCGCGCACCCGGAAATCGCGCGCGATCGCCGCCGAATGGGCTTCAATCTTGTCGAGATATTTCTTTTCCAGCGTGATCGGCGGAATCGAACAGGCCGAGTCGCCGGAATGGATACCCGCAAGTTCGATATGTTCCATCACCGAGGCGACGAAGGTATGTTCGCCGTCGCTGACCGCATCGACTTCACACTCGATCGCGTGATCGAGGAAACGGTCGATCAGCATCGGGTATTCAGGGCTGACCTGGATCGCTTCGACTGCGTAACGGGTCAGCATCTCCTCATCATATATTACCGCCATCCCGCGGCCGCCGAGCACAAAGGAAGGACGCACCATCACCGGATAACCGATTCTCCGGCCGATGGCGACCACCTCCTCAAGCGAACGGGCGGTCCCGCTCTCCGGCTGACGGATTCCGAGCGCGATCATGCGTTCACGGAAATATTCGCGATCCTCGGCCAGCCGGATTCCCTCCGGCTGGGTGCCGATGATTCGGACGCCGGCGTCCTTGAGTTCCTGGGCGATGTTGAGCGGGGTCTGGCCGCCGAACTGGACGATTACCCCCTCGGGTTTCTCCTTTTCGTAGATCGCCAGCACATCTTCGACGGTGAGCGGTTCGAAGTAGAGCTTGTCGCTGGTATCGTAGTCGGTGGAAACGGTCTCCGGATTGCAGTTGACCAGCACCGATTCATAACCGGCGTCGCGGAGCGCGAAAGCGGCGTGGACACAGGTGTAGTCAAATTCAATTCCCTGACCGATCCGGTTCGGGCCGCCGCCGAGCACCATGATCTTGCGGCGATCGGAGACCGGGACCTCGTCCGGCTTGCCGGAATAGGTCGAATAGTAGTAATCGGCATTCTCAACTCCGCTGACCGGCACCCGGCGGAAGGTCGCCCGGCAGCCGAGTTCAAGGCGGCGTTCACGCACCGCTTTTTCCGGTACCGAGAAGAGCTTGCCGAGGTATTTGTCGGAGAAGCCGAAACGTTTGGCCTGGACGAGGGTATCGTCGGGGAGCGCCATCCAGGTGAAAGCGGCGAGATCGAGTTCGAAATCGGCGAGTTCCTTGATTTCCGAGAGGAAATAGGAGGTAATTCTGGTAAGTTTCGCCGCCTCCTCCACCGTGAGCCCTTTCTTGAAGGCCTCGTAGAGATGGAAGAAACGCTGACTGGAAGGACGGGCTACCAGCGGTCGCAGTTCATCCAGCGAGAGCTTTTCGAACTTCTTGACCAGTCCGGGGCCGGAACGGCCGATCTCCAGCGAACGGATCGCTTTTTGAAACGCTTCCTTGAAATCGGCGCCGATGCTCATCACTTCGCCGACCGCTTTCATCTGAGTGCCGAGCGCATCTTCGGCCTGCGGGAATTTCTCGAAGGCCCAGCGGGCAAATTTAGCCACCACGTAGTCGCCGGAGGGGGTGTATTTGTCGAGCGTTCCATCCCGCCAGTAGGGGATTTCGTCGAGGGTGACGCCGGTCGCCAGCTTGGTCGACACCCGGGCGATCGGGAAGCCGGTCGCCTTGCTGGCCAACGCGCTCGAACGGCTGGTGCGCGGGTTGATTTCGATCACGATGATCCGGCCGTCTTCGCGGTTGTGGGCGAACTGTACGTTGGTACCGCCGGTGACGCCGATCGCGTCGACGATCCGGTAGCTGTACTCCTGGAGCTGCTTTTGAACCGATTCGGGAACCGTAAGCATCGGCGCCACGCAGAAGCTGTCGCCGGTATGAATACCCATCGGATCAACATTTTCAATGAAGCAGACGGTGATTTTGTTGCCGTCCGCGTCGCGGACGACTTCGAGTTCGAGCTCTTCCCAGCCGAGTACGCACTCCTCGATCAGCACCTGGCCGATCAGGCTGGCGGCGAGACCGCGGGCGACGACCTTGCGCAGTTCTTCGACATTGTAGACGATGCCGCCGCCGGTACCGCCCATGGTGTAGGCCGGACGCAGCACCACCGGATAACCGAGTGAAGCGGCGATCCTTTCGGCCTCCTCGACCGAATATGAGGGTTCGGACTTCGCCATCGGCACGCCGAGCGCCTGCATTGTCGCCTTGAATTCGATCCGGTCTTCGCCGCGTTTGATCGCATTGAGGTCGACACCGATCACCTGAACGTGGTATTTGTCGAGGATTCCCGCCTCCTGAAGGGAGATCGCGAGATTGAGCGCGGTCTGGCCGCCGAGGTTGGGGAGCAGGGCGTCGGGACGTTCACGGGCGATGATCTTCTCCACGCTGTCGGGGGTGAGCGGTTCAATGTAGGTATGGTCGGCCATTCCCGGGTCGGTCATGATCGTCGCCGGGTTGGAGTTGGCCAGAACCACTTCATAGCCGGCCTCTCGCAGCGCCTTGCACGCCTGGGTGCCGGAATAGTCAAACTCGCACGCCTGCCCGATGATGATCGGACCCGAACCGATGATCAGAATTTTTCTGATATCACTGCGCTGAGGCATAAAAAAACCCTCTTTCTGTGGAAATATTTAGCTGATGGAAAACTTTATTTGTTCGGAAAAATAATATACCACTTATTGGCCGCCTCGTCAACCCGCCCGGTCATCTTCGCCGGTCGAAACCGGATTGTCGGTACGATATTTCCGCGGCGGCACTCCGTAGAACCTCCGGAAAGCGCGAGACAGTGAGAATGCGCAGCCGAAACCGCACTTCGCCGCGATGAGCTCAAGTTTGTAATCGGTGGCGCGCAGCATGCCGGCGGCGGAGAAGAGGCGGATTTCGGCGAGCACTGTTCCCGGTGACCGCCCGTAGAACTTTCTGACCAGGGTGTGAAAGTGCGGCACCGAGAACCCGGAACGACGGGCGAGTTCACCGATGTCCCAGGGGTGGGCGGGCGCGGCCTCCACCGCGTCGAAAACCATCCGGATCCGTCGCCGTCGTTCGTCGTCGGGATCGAGAACGCCGTGGATCGCCTGTTCGACCAGTCGCAACGTCAGGCGGCAGGCGGAATTGAGGATCTCCGGGTCGCCGGTGCCGGTGGCGGAGTTTTCCTGATAAATTTTTTCGAGCAGCTGTTCGAGCAGTCCCGCATCGCCGAATTGTCGGCAGAAACGCTTCCTGCCGGCGAGGAAAGCCCAGCGGGATGCCGTGGCGTCGAGGTGATACCAGATGATTTTCGCCGGTCGTTCTGCCAGATAGCGGCAGGAGTTTCCGGCCGGCAGAAAGAGCAGCCGGGGGGCCGGACAGCTGAAACTGCCTGCGGCGTCCTCTCCGGACATCTCGCCGTCGCGAACCAGCAGCAGCAGGTGAAACGGAGGGGAAACCCGTTCGACGAGGTACCCCGGGGCGATGTTGCTC
>CAKUKT010000111.1 GCA_934663655.1 uncultured Victivallaceae bacterium | reverse complement strand
ACCATTGGAGGCGAGGCGATATGAGCGGCGAAGCGGCGGAATCGGATCGTAAACTTTTCATCAGCCGGGAACTTTCCTGGCTGGATTTCAATTCCCGGGTTCTTGATGAAGCGGAGGTTCCGGCGAATCCCCTGCTTGAAAGAATCAAATTCATCGCCATCACCTCGGGGAATCTGGATGAGTTTTTCATGGTACGAATCGCCGGACTGCGTCAACTGGTTCGCAGCGGCCGGGATCTTCCCGACCCGGCCGGCAACCGCCCCTCGCGGGAACTCGAACTCGCCCGCCGCAAAATCGAACGGTTGTTGCGCAAACAATACCGGCTGCTTCACGAATCCATTCTTCCTGCGTTGGAAGAACATTCGGTGGCGCTGCGCCGCCCCTCTGAACTCGGCGTAAAGTCCCGGGAATACCTGACCGGTTATTTTTCTTCCAAGGTTTTTCCGGTGCTTTCACCACTGGCGGTGGACGCGGCGCACCCCTTCCCGCTGCTGAACTCCGGTTCCGTGGAAATCGCGCTGTCACTCCGTTTCGGGAATGGCGCCACCGCCCACGGTTTCGTCGAAGTTCCGGAAGTTCTTGATCGTTTCATTCCAGTGCCCGGCAGCGGCCACACCTATGTGCTGCTCGAGGATCTGATCATCGAAAACCTTCCGCGCCTGTTTCCCGACGCGGAAATCCTCGAATCACTCGCGTTTCGTATCACCCGCGACATGGATCTGGTGATCGACGACGAAAGCGTGGTCGATCTCGTCTCAAGCATCGGCAAAACGTTGAAAATGCGCCGTCACCGCGATCCGATCCGGCTGGAATATGCCGGCTCCGGACGAGGCGAACTGGCCGAATGGCTGCGCGACCAGCTCAATATCGAAGATCTTTTCATCTACCGGCTGCGCGGCCCGCTTCACCTGAAACAATTTTTTGAACTTGCCGCCAAGGCCCGGATGCCCGAACTGATTGAATCCTCCTGGCCGCCGGCGGAACCGGCGGAATTTTCGCTGTCTGGTTCGATTTTTTCGGCGATCGACAAAGCGGGCTCAATTCTGCTGGCTCCCCCGTTTCACAGTTTTTCCCCGCTGGTGCGGCTGCTCGAAGAGGCTGCCCAGGATCCCGATGTGCTGGCGATCAAGCAGACCCTCTACCGGGTCAGCGGCAATTCGCCGGGGGTGCGTTCGCTGCAGCGCGCCGCCGAAAACGGCAAGCAGGTGACGGTGGTGGTCGAGCTGAAGGCCCGTTTCGACGAGGGCAACAATATCGCGTGGGCGCGGCTGCTGGAGGAGTCCGGCGCGCATGTGGTCTACGGCGTCGCCGGACTCAAGGTGCACTCCAAGGCGCTGCTGGTGGTGCGCCGCGAGGATGGGGCGATCCGCCGTTACGTGCATCTTTCGACCGGCAACTACAACGACAAGACCGCCGCACTGTACACCGACCTCGGCATCATGAGCAGTGATCCCGACCTCTGTTTCGACGTGGCGAACCTGTTCAACGTGCTGACCGGCTACTCGTCGCCGCCGGCGGAGTGGCGCAAGATCGCGGCGTCCCCCTTCGACCTGCGCCGCCAGGCGATGCGGCTGATCGAGCGCGAGATCGCGAATTCCACGCCGGACCGTCCGGGCCGGATCATTGCGAAAATGAACAGCCTTTCCGACGAGAAGATGATCCGGCTGCTGCACAAGGCGGCGGACGCGGGCGTCGAAATCGACCTGATCGTGCGCGGCATCTGCTGTTACAAGCCGCGCGCCGGGCAGGAAAACGTCAGGATCATCAGCATTGTGGACCGCTATCTGGAACACAGCCGGCTTTTTTTTTTCCACAACCACGGCGATGAGGAGTATTATCTCTCCAGCGCCGACTGGATGACCCGGAATCTCGACCGCCGGGTCGAACTGTTGTTTCCGGTTGACGATCCCGGGATCCGTTCTGTCCTGCGGCGGATGTTGGAATTTCAGCTCGCCGACACCGACAAGGCGCGTCAGCTCCTGCCCACCGGCGCCTACACCCGGGTGCCGATGCTCGAACATTATACCTCCTCCCGCAGTCAGCGGGCGACCTCCGACTATCTGCGTCATCTCACCGAAGAGAAATTGCGCGGGGAACCGGGTGAACCGTTGAAGGTTTTCGATTCCCCCCGAGAATAAACCCGGAGAAAATTCCCCGGTACGGCTTGATTTTTCTTTGGCGGCAACGTAAAGTAATATAAATATTCCGTTTCCCGCTCGTGCGGCGGCGTGACGGTGGAAGATCTCTATTTCCAGCGAGTGAAAGCGACTTCCGGGTTGTCGGAGCCCCTGGGGAGCGCCTTATAATCTGAAATCATCAATTACAGACCGCCGGCGGTTCCGACACCGGCACAAGGAATGACAAGATGTTTGAATTAAGAACGATAAGTTCGCTGAAAAAGGTGTTTCCCGGTCGGCAGATCCAGCTGGAGGCCCCGGAGCTCGTCAGTGATGTGGCCGCCCGCGGCGAAACCTATGCGTTTCAGATCGCCATCCGTACGGAAACCCCAACCCGGATGCGGGTGAACGCGACCGGCGACCTCAATGTGCGGATCCGGCTTGTCGAGGCGGTACCGGTGCACAACCCCGGAAACGGCCTTGACTCCGATGTGGTCGGGCGTGGAGAACCCGGACTCTACCCCGATCTGCTCTCACCGCTTCAGGCGGGAGAGCGTTTCATGTGCCAGGCGGGGTTCTGGCATACGCTGTGGGTGGATGTCGTTGTCGGCGCCGACGCGGCGGCTGGTCGTCATCAGCTCAGCTTTACTTTTACGCCCTACACCTTTGGCGCCGACCCGGCGCCGCTGCCTGAACAGGCGCAGAAGATTGCCTTCAACCTTGACGTCGCCGACTTCACGCTGCCGCCGCAGACTTTCCGGCGCTTCGAATGGTTTCATTGCGACTGCATCTCCGATTATTACGGGGTCGAGGCCTGGAGCGAACGCCACTGGGAACTGGTGGAGAACTTCGCGCGGAATGCCTTCAGCCACGGCATCAACATGCTCTATACGCCGCTCTGGACTCCGCCCCTGGATACCGAGGTCGGCGGCGAACGCCCCAACTGCCAGCTGCTCGGCATTGAATTTTCCAGCGAAACCGGCAAATACACCTTTGATTTCAGCCGCCTGAAACGCTATATCGCCATGGGGCACCGGATCGGATTTGAATATTTCAGCATGAGCCACATGGTTACCCAGTGGGGAGCCAAGGCGACGCCCAAAATCTATGTGAACGTCGACGGCTGTGTTCAAAAGCGTTTCGGCTGGCATGTCGCCTCGACCGCGCCCGAATATCGCGAATTTCTCAACCAGCTGATGCCGCAACTGCTCGCGGTGCTGCGCGCCGAAGGCCTGACGGGGAAAAGCTATTTTTCGATTTCGGATGAACCGCGCGAAGAAAACATGGAGAGCTACACTCAGGTGGTGGAGATGATCCGGCCGTTGCTGGAGGGTTTTCCGACCATCGAGGCGCTCAGCCATCCCATCTTCGCCGAGCGCGGTCTGGTGCCGATGCCGGTGCCGGTCATCAGTCATCTGACGGAATTTCTCGACATCATGAAGAGCCGCTGGACCTACTACTGCTGCTCACCGGTGAACACCTATCCCAACCGCTTCATTGCAATGCCTTCGCGGCGGGCGCGGATATTCGGCATTCTCGCCTATGTCTATCAGCTTCAGGGCTTTCTGCACTGGGGATTCAATTTTTACTTCTCGCAATATTCGCGTCAGCTGATTGATCCCTTCTTCCGCAACGATTCCGACAGCGCGTACTTCCCGGGCGGCGATCCCTTCATTGTCTATCCCGGTCAGGATGGCGACGCCTGGGATTCGCTGCGCGGCGAGAACTTCTTCCACGGCATGCAGGATCTGCGCGCGCTCCAGGAACTCGAAAAACGGATCGGCCGCGATGCCACGCTCGCTCTCCTCAATGAAGGCCTGGAGCAGCCGTTGTCGTTGATCGACTACCCGCGCAACGACGAATGGCTCATCGCGGTCCGCCGGCGGATTTACGAACGCATCGGCTGATTTAACCGGGAATAGAAGTAAAAAAGCGAAAAAAATTGATTTTTTTCGCTTTTTTATTGGGAATTTCGGCAAAGCGAGGCTAAATTAATAACACGGGTTATATCCGAAACCAATAAACAAGAGAGACTGACATGGGAAACCTCAAGAAGAAACGGCGCAAAAAGATCGCCAAGCACAAGCGTAAAAAGCAGCTCAAATTGCTCCGGCACAAGAAGAAATAACTTCGTTGTCCGCGCTTTGCGCCGATGCGCCGTCCGCTTCACAGCTTCCCATTGCCGGGTTCAGCATGAGGCGGACCTGTTTTTTTCAGGGGGGAAGTTCATTGTGAAGCTTGATTCGGGAGAGAGAAATATGAAAAGAAAATTGTTCGGTGCGCTGGCGCTCTGCTGCGCGGCTGCCGTGCCGCTATTCGCCGACGGCGTCGGGATTGGTTCCGATACGATGGACGATCAACCCCGGGAAGCTCCGGCGCCGGAATACTATTCCCCGCGGATTCAGGCTCTTACCGCTTTTATCGCGGCGTTGACCGAGGAGGATAATCACAAGCAGGCGGAAGCGTTGATCGAGGTAGTCAAATACGATCCCGCCCGGGCGGAGCTGCCGTTGTTCTATTTTTCCAAAGCGGTGACAACTCCGGAACTGGCCCGCCAATACGCCCCGGAACTCTTCAAACTCGCCGAAGAGAATCCGGATGATATCATCATCGCCGTCCACTGTGCCGGCATCGGCAAACTGGCGGGCAGCGATCAGTCGCAGATGGCCGGAATACTGCGCCGGACGCTGGAGAGTTACCGGACGCGCGATCCCGAAGAGAGCCAGCGAACGGCGCTCAACACCGTTTTTGCCCAATACCTCGCTTCGCAGGCCTCTCTGAATGAATTTGTCCCCGCCTGCGAAATCATCGAAAGCTGCTGTATCGCGCCGGAGAGATTCGGAGCCCGGGATTACGTTCCGCTGTTTTCAGCGGCGGATTTCTGTTTTGTGGCGCAGTTCCGGGAAAAAATCGGCGTCGCCGACGCCGGTAATGCCGCGGAACTGGAGAAAAAAGTGTTCGAGGCAATCTCCCGGCTTCCCGTTGACAACATCGAAAAGGCGCGGCAGTTGACCACGTTTTACAAACGGCGTCGACTTAACGACAAAGCGGTGGAAACGGCAAAGAAGTTTTTCGACGCACATCCCGGCAACCGGGCCGCGCAACTGCTGATGCTGGAAACCGCCACTGAGGCCGGGGATGTCGAAACGGTTGACAAACTGCTTGCGGAAACCGCCGTTTCTCAGCGCGCCAACGGAGCCTACTTCCGCATTATCTCCAGAACCATCGCCGGTGACCTGGAGGGGGCGCAAAAACTGCTCGAAGAAGACAAGAACAAGGCTTCACGAGCCAATATGCTGCTCTTAATTCTGTTGAGGACCAAAGATTATCCGGCGATGCTGAAACTTCTGACCGATAAGAACCTCGCAGGAGTGAATTTCGGCGACACTCCGATGCTCCTGATCATGATCGCGGAAAAGCTCCGGAATCCGGAACTGCTCAAACGCGCAGCCGAAATTGCGGGCGAAGCCTCATTTGAGGCACCGACCATGGCCAACGCCTTCGGTTACGTATCCGCGGTACTCGATCAGGATCTCGATCAGGCGGAAAAAATGGTGCAGAAAGCCATCGATGCCGACCCCGGCAATGCCGCTTATCTTGACAGCATGGCCTGGGTAAAGTTCAAGCAGGGCAAGCTGGAGGAGGCGACGGAATGGATCAACAGATCGCTCCGCAATGCCGACCCCTTCATCGGCGCCGGAGTGCTGCTGGAACACGCCGGCGACATTGCCGCAGCGCGCCGGCAACCGGAAGAGGCGAAACGCTATTACCGGCTCGCGCTCGGACAGGAGAAGTTCGACGACGAACTTGCCCCCGAAGCGGTAGCGAAAAAACTCGCCGCACTGGAAAAACAGCCGTGAAGGAGTTTCTCGCCGGCCAAAGCCCCGCGGAATTGCGCGCCTGGGCTGAAAATCACGGTTTCCCCGCCTGGCGCGGCACCCAGATCGCCGAATGGCTTTACCGCCACCACACCCCGGTTCCGGCGGAGATGAAAAATCTCCCCGCCGAACTGCGGAAATTGCTGGCGGAGTCGTTTTACGCTCCCGGAACCACCATTCTTGAGACCGTTCCAGCTCCGGACGGGGTCAGAAAACTCAAGCTTGGGCTTTTCGACGGCGAAGTCATCGAAATGGCGCTGATTCCAGCCCGGGAACGACTGACCTTCTGCCTGAGCACCCAGGTCGGTTGTCCGGTCGGCTGCCGTTTCTGCGCCAGCGGAGCCTGCGGTTTCCGGCGCAACCTCGCCGCGGGGGAGATGATCGAAGAGCTGCTGCTCGGCATTGCCACCGCGGGGCGCCGCTGCGACAACATCGTCTTCATGGGAATCGGCGAAGGATTGCTGAACTTCCATGAACTCGCCACGGCTCTTAATCTCCTCACCTCCGAAAACGGATTCAATTTCTCACCGCGCCGGATCACGGTCTCCACCAGCGGCTATCTGCCGGGAATGGAGGAGTTCGCCCGGCTCGGTCGCGAATATACTCTGGCGATCAGTCTGCACGCTCCTGATGACGCGACCCGGGCCAGGCTGATTCCGGATAAACTGCGTTATCCGGTTGCCGACATTCTCACCGCGGCCGACCGTTGCCGGGAGGCCACCGGCCGCCAATACACTCTTGAGTACACCCTCGTGGCGGGAATCAACGACTCGCCGGAAACCGCCCGCCGCCTTGGAGAACTGGCCCGCGCCCATCACGCCAAGGTCAACTTGATTCCGCTGAATGCCGCGGCGGGAAATTTCCGTCGCCCCTCTCCTGAAACCATCCGCGATTTTGAGGCCGCCGTCGCCGCTGCCGGTGCCAGAGTGACCCGACGGGTGGAACGGGGCGGCACCCGTGGAGCGGCCTGTGGGCAGCTGCGTGCCGAATCGCTGCGCCAATCGGGTTCCGGAGCACCTGCCGATCCCTGCCGCGGAGGACGGAACAAAAGATGATTGTCGGTCCGCAACTCTACATTTTCGGCGGCCTGCCCGGCTGTGGGAAGACCACTGTCGCCCGGGAACTGGCCGCTGTCACCGGCGCCTGCCACCTGCGGATCGACACCATCGAACAGGCCCTGATCCGCACCGGCTTGTGTACAGCCGCCACCCTCGAAGGGAACGGTTACCTGATCGCGGTGGAAATCGCCGCCGATCAGTTGAAAAACCATCTTTCCGTAATCGCCGACTGCGTCAACCCGCTGGAATTGACCCGGAACTGGTGGCGTCAGGCTGCCGCCGCGGCCGGATGCCGCGCCGTCGAAGTGGAATTTATCTGTTCGAATGCGGAACTTCACCGCCTCCGGGCCGAGACCCGCACCACCGACATTCCGGGAATGAAACTTCCGGAGTGGGAGGAGATTCTCCGGAGAGAATATGAGTGCTGGCGGCATCCCCATCTCGTGATCGATACCGCCACCACCTCCGTATCCGAAGCGGTTGAACTTCTTATCGGTTGCCGCTGACATTTCCGGCGGACGGTCCGGATTGAATCCCCCCTGCCCCGCGCATGGGTAGAGCGCGGAGCTTGAGGCACATATAAGCGGCACTTCGCGGTCCCCCTGCCCCGCGCATGGGTAGAGCGCGGAGCTTGAGGCACATAATCGGCACTTCGCGGTCCCCCTGCCCCGCGCATGGGTAGAGAGCTGGACGGGAGGTCAGCAGCGGTCATGCAGGTACTTCTTGCGGCGGATAAGGGTTATTCCGGTTTACGGCGGTTGATTGCCGTCTCCAGTTTGCGCCGCATGCGTTCGCGCAGAAACCGCTTGCGCTGGCGGTGATCTTCCCAGAGCACAATCATGCTCATCACCCCGGAGAAGACAAATCCCACCGCCCCGATCACCGGAATAT
>CAKUKT010000110.1 GCA_934663655.1 uncultured Victivallaceae bacterium | reverse complement strand
GTGTTGCCGCGTCCGGGATGTTCGCTGGCACTGCATTGCGCGATCATGACCGGTTCGATGCACGAGGATGAATATCTCGGCTGCGGTCTTTCCCACTTTCTCGAACACATGCTGTTTCAGGGCTGTGAGGGTTATCCGGGTACCGCCGCGGCCGACACCATCGCCCGGCTCGGCGGCGACATCAACGCCTATACCTCCTTTGACCGGACGGTCTACCACCTGCGAATTGCGGCGGAACACTTCGCCACCGCGGCCGAAGTGCTGGCGGCGATGGTCAGAAAACCGCTGCTCGATGCGAAATGTTTCGCCGCCGAACGTGATGTGATCCTGCGGGAATACGATCGTTCGGCGGATCAGGTCGAACACCGAATTTTTGAACGGCTGATGGAACAACTCTTTCCCCGTCATCCGTTGCGGGTGCCGATCATCGGCCGCCGGGAACTGATTGCCGCGGTCGACCGCGATATGGCCGCGCGTTATCACGCGACACGTTACACCCCGGAACGCTGCTTCTGGGTTGCGGTCGGCGGAGTGGATCCCGACGAAGTCGCCGGACAGTTGGAATCCCTGCTCGGCGACTGGGCACCGCACCGCGGCAGAATTGTCGAAGCGCCGCTGGAACCCCCGTCCGGCTTCGCCGGTTGCGACGAACTGGTTTTTCCCGATCAGCTCGCGCGTCTTGCGATCGGGATCCGGGTTCCGGCGACGGTCGCGCCGGAGGAGGCGGAACTTCTGTTCGGGGTGCTCGGCATGGGAGCTGGCTCCCGGCTGGTTCGGGAACTTGAACTCAAACGCAACCTCGCAGTTGAATTGCGCTGCTTCATGTCAATGCCGGGCGGGATTCCAGTCGGCGGAGTCTGCGCATCGGCGACCCCGTCCCGGCTCAACCGGCTCCATCAGGCACTGCAGAAGGAACTCTCCGCAGTCCGGCGGGGAGCGCTCACCGCGGCTGAGATCGAACGCGAGAAACGCCAGCAATATGCCGAACAACTGCGACAGCTCCGTGAGCCCGCCGGCATCGCCGCCGACATCGTCGAATCCGTCGCCCGGTCCGGGGTGCCGGATGCCTCGCCGCGGCGCCTCGCCCGCCTCGAAGCAATCTCCATCGACCGGATCCGGGAGTGCGCTGAAATCGTCCTCAATCCGGAAAACTTCTCCCTGGTCCGCCAGCTCGACAAACCGGAAAAAAGCCACCGCGCACCGGCCGCCGGGCAACCATTCGAATGTACGGAAACCACCTTGCCCGGCGAGGCGAAATTTCTTCATATCCAGGATGCTTCGCTGCCGCTGGTGCAGCTGTCGGTGATACTGCCCGGCGGTGCGATCTTTGAACCCCCCGCCGCCGCCGGAAGTTCGGCGCTTTTTGACGCGTTGCTGCTCACCGGAACCAGGCGCCGCTCCGAGGAGGAAATCCTCCGTCGTCTCGATGCGGCGGGAGCCGATTTCGAGGTTTCCGCCGGAATGAATTCTCTGGCGATAACGCTGAACGCGCCGAAAAAATATTTCCGGAAAGCGGCGGAAACCTTTCTGGAAATCGTCACGGAACCCCGCTTTGCTCCGGAAATGTTCGAACGGGAACGCAACCGCGCCCTGGAAAACCTCTCCAGCGCTCTGCTCTCTCCAGTTGTTGCCGCGATGTTCACCGCGGATAAAATGCTCTTTTCCACCCATCCCTATGCCCGGGGACGTTCCGGAGATCCGGAATCTCTGCGTCAACTCAGCGGTGACGCTCTGACCGGATTCTACCATTCGCTTCTCAACCCCGGGCGGATGATTATCGGTCTTGCCGGCGACATCTCAACGGCAAACGCCACGGATATCGCCTCGTCGCTTGCGGCGGCGGCCGCCGCCGCCGGTTCCGGCGTACTGCCGCAACTGCCTCCGGAACCGGTATTTCCCGAATCCGAACTCCGGTCGGAAGTACCGATCGCCGGAAGAGAGCAGACCGCGGTGGTTCGTTCCATCCCCGGCGTGGCGCTATGCGAAGATGACCATTATTACTTCGATATTCTCAGCAAGGCGGAAAATCACCTCTCTTCACGGCTTTTCAAGCGGGTCCGCGAGGATAACTCTCTCGCCTATTCGGTCGGCATGAAACTTTTCGGCGGTTTTCATCCCGGACGGATGGCCTTTTACGCGATGACCGAATGCGGCAGCCGGGACAAGGTCGTGGAACTGTTCAACGAGGAAATTCTCCGGCTCGCCGAATCCGGGCTTGAGGAAGAGGAGTTTTGTTCAGCCCGTGAAGGCGCGGTTTTCGCTTCCCTCCGGGAAATCGAATCGGCGACCGCCGCTCTTCACTCCGCCATGCTGGCCGTCCATTACGGACGACCCGCAACAACCGCGTTTACTGTCGCCGATACACTGAAAAACATCACCCGCGAGGAGCTCAATGCTGCCGTAAGGCCCTGTTTTCACCACGCCGCCGGGGTTCTGGTCTGCGCCGGAAAGGTGTGAATCCCTTATCCAATTGCCGGAAGCGGCAGCGGAAATCCGCAGGGATAGCGGCACCATATTTTGGTCCAAAACGGTTATTTTCACGGAGGAATAAAGATCATGTCTTACGTCATTTCGCATTTCTTTGAATGGGGGCTGGTGCCGGATTCCCTGTTGGCGGTTACGCTTTCCGAATATGCCGACTGCGGCGCAGAAAACCTGGTTCTCATGCACCAGTGGAGCGAACGTCTGCTGACTGAACCGGATTTTATCGTCACCCTGCGGCAGCTGTTTGAAAAATTCCGGCTCGGTTTTGCCGGTGCGCATGCTCCTTTCGGTGAAAAGTGGGATCCGGGCGTCGCAGCGGCGGACGTTCCGGCCATGATCGCCGGCCAGAGCCGGGTAATCCAGGCGGCGGGGCAGCTCGGGATCGACAGCATCACCTTCCATCTGAAACTGGATGAAGAGCGGTTCGACGAGATCGTCGGGCAGTTGAAAATGCTGCTTTCGGCCGCGGAAGATTCCCGGGTGGTGATCGCGCTGGAAAACGGTTTCGTCCCGGCCTCCTTCGACTTCATCAAGCGGATCATCGACCGGATCGATTCCCCGTGGCTCGCCTGCTGTTTCGACACCGGACACGCCAACCTTGCCGCCACGGCATTGGGATGTTCGCTCGCGGAACTGATCGAGCGTCCCGAGGTCACCGCCCTGTCCGAAAAAATTGTCGTTGTCCACGCCCACGACAACCACGGCGTCAAAGATGAACATCTGCTGGTCGGCGACGGCGCCATCGACTGGAATCGTGTCGCCTCCTGGCTGAGTTCGCTGCCGAATCTGCGCAGCCTCCAGAATGAATGCGCTTCTTACCTGCGTCACGCTTCGGTTCTGCGCCAGGCGCTGGAATTCCGCCGCCGTTTCCGGCAGCCGTGAAACCATCGCGGCGCTGGAATCAACCGGGCAAAAAAAACCGCCGGAGGTTTTCCACTCCGGCGGTCTTCTGTTTCCGGCAGCTGCCGCGGTTTATTTGGAACCGTACCCGGCGCCGCACTTGACCAGATAATCGTAGCTGCGCTTGAGCGCTTCATGCATCTCGATCGAACAATAATCGAGTTCGACGATAATGGTATCGACACGTTCCGGAGCGACTTCGAGAATCGCCGGAATGTCCATCTCGCCATCGCCGAGCGGATTAAGTTCAATCTTGCGGTCAAAGGTGCCGTTGACGATCCGTTCCTTCTCCTGCTTCTGCCGCTTGGCGCCATCCTTCATGTGGATTAAATAGACCCGGTCGGCGAAATGCTTCATCATCTCCACCGGATCGTTGGCGCCGAGATTCATCGACCAGAAGCAGTCGAGCTGCAATCTCACCTCCGGGCAAAGTTTGCAGTAGATATCATATTTGAGTTCGCCGTTGATCTTTTCGAACTCCCAGTAATGGTTGTGCTGAAACATCTGCAGACCGGCGGATTTCGCTTTTTCGATCATCGCATTGGTGTTGTCGGCGGTACGTTTGATCGTGTCGAGATCGGCGAAATCTTTCGAATTATAGCCGCAGACCAGCTGAGTAAGACCGAGTTCTCCGGCAAGATCGATGGATTTGTTGACATCCTCGACACTGTTGCACCAGGGATAGTGCGACGAACACATCGTCATCCCGAGATCGGCAATGCGCTTTTTGAACTGTGCCGGAGTCATTCCATAAAATCCGCAGGCCGGTTCCACGCCGATGTAGCCCATGGCCGCCACATCTTCGAGCACCTTTCCGAAATCCTTTTCCGAAAATTCCCGCAACGAATAAAGTTGCACTGCCAGTTTGCGCTTGATCATTTCCCCGTTCCTTTCTGCTGGTGTTCCCATCGTGAGGAGAGCATCACAAATTTATCGTCTTTCAACCAGTTTATTGCTTCTTCAAAAGCGGTGTTCCCACCGTGAGGAGAACATCACAATTTATCCGCATCACCTGGTCGAGCGGCAACATTTCCGCCCGTCTTCGAATATACTATAATTCCAACTTCGGCAAAAGCAATTGACAAAAACTATATTCTTTTAACCAGGATAGTGCATATTTTTTTGTTCAGTCCGGGAAATTTTTTAATCTTTTTTCGCTTCAGGAACCACATCCTCCCGCGGAGAGACGCAGCTGCAGATCCGCCGCCGCCGCCATGTCGCCGATAACCACGGCGCCGCACAACTCTCCCCGGGCATCGTAGAACAACCGCCGGTAGCAATCACCATCCCGACCGCCTTCGCTCCGTTCCCCGGCGATCTCTCCCATCGAGAAAAGTTTGATTCCGAATGCCGACATCCGCACCGGTGAAGGCGCCGGAGCAAAACATTTCGCGCCGCCGACGGCGTTGGCTCCTGCCGTTGCTCCCATTTCCCGGGCGGCAGCGTAAAGGCCATAAACCCGGCCATTCAGTTCAGCCGCGTCACCGGCGGCGAAAACATCCGCCACGGAACTGCGCATCGATACATCCACCCGAATCGCCTTGACGACTTCGATTCCGGCCGCAGCAGCAATTTCGGTGTTGGGAACCATGCCGACCGAGAACACCAGAAGATCGGCGGCGAAAATCTCTTCTTTTACCACGATTCCGGCCCCGGTAATCTTTTCGGCCAACGCACCGAACCGCATCTTCAGCCCGTCAACTCGGGAAAGTTTTTCCTGTACCAGCTTCGCCGCATCGGCATCGAGCCGTCCCGGCAGCAGTGCCGGACATCCCTCCAGAATGGTTACCCGGCACCCCCGGGAGATCAGGCTTTCGGCGAGTTCCAGTCCGAGTACTCCGCCGCCGACGATCACAACTTTCCGGACCCCGTTGTCCAGTCGGTTGCGCATTTCCAGCAGGTCGGCGTAATTGCGCAGCGTCATTACCCGCGGATCGTCAATTCCCGGCAGCTGTGGCAGCCGCGCTCTTCCGCCGGAAGCAATTATCAACCGGGTGTATTCCCGGGAGGTACCGTCGGCAAGGACAACTTTTTTCGCCCCGGTATCAATCGACGTCACCGGGGAATCAAGTTTCAGTTCGATTTGGTTGTCGGAATAAAATTTCATCGGCTTGAGATAAAACCGCTGATCCGGCGGCAGTTCTCCGAACATCCCGGAAAGCGACGGACGCCGGTAGGGCGCCACCGATTCATTGGAAAAAACCGTGATTTCCGCGTCCGGATCCCCGGTCCGGGCCGCCAGCGCGGCTTCAAACGCGGCAACTCCACCGCCGATGATCAATACTTTCATTTTCTTCCTCCCCGTTGCCGAATAACCGGATCATGCCGACATTTGCCGGCGACCGGAAATTTTTCTTTTCCCGGAAAAATCATCTCCTCCGGTTTGGTTGTCTATATGCAAGCTGTCGCGGCAGACCATCTGCTGATCAACGGTGGCGGCCGCGGCGACCGCGAGATCACCGGATACCCGGAAACGACCGTAAATGTATGAATCATCGTAGAGCATTTTGATCCGAGTCTCCGGACGGTTTGACGAACTCTCCGGAAAAACGTAACTCAACTCCAGTTCCGATGCTCCATCCCAAAACGATGAATCCCATTTCTCGGCGCCGCCGTTACCGGTTCGGGAAGCGCGCCTGATTACATACTCTTCGTTCATGGCAACCTGATTTTGTTTCTTCTGTAAATATCGGCTTTTTGAACTTTTTACCGGCAGGATAATCCGATTTCTCCGGCGACATCAAGGATCTTCTTGCGCGCAGCCGGCCGGAAAGTTCAGCGTTATTTCCGCTTCCGGAGATGACGACCAGGGTGAAAACTTCCTTTTGAGCCTGACTTCCGGAAATGTGGTCCTGATCGAATCCAAAGAAAAACCAACTGCTGTTTCCTTCTGGAAAATTGGTTATTTCTGCAGAATATTCTGCACGCTCAGCGAATTTATTTTCCAGTCGCCGTCGATCTTCTCAAGTTTGCAGAAAATATCCCTGACCTCCGAAACCGTACCGACGCCGCCACCGCTTTTGCCGACTCCATCAAGGGATCCGGTGAAAACCGCCTCCGCCTGTTCCGGACCTTCCACCTTTATCTCCAGATCGCGCATGCCGATTTTCACCCGGTCAAAGATCGCCCGAAATCGAACCACATCTCCGGTCAACTCCGTCTGCTTGACTTTACCGGCAAATATCCGGTCGTCAAGATTGATGTCCACTTCCGGAGCAAATATCTTTTCCAGCGATTTAAGCTTCAACGCCGTGGCCGCGGCTCCCTCGCCGGACTTGGTGCCGATGTCGCACAACGTTTCAAGCACATCGCGGATTTTTGCCTCATCGGTCATGTTGCGCAGATAATAGATATATCCTCCGGCCACCAGCAATATAACCGCCGCCACAATCCAGATCAGTGGATGCGGAATTTTTCTGAAATTCATTTTGTTATCCTGTTATCATCCGGCCTGTTATGGCGACGAATCTTTTTTCGAAACCTCCGGTTGCGCTATGGCAGCGCGGAACCGCATCGGCACTACCTGACAATCGTCGACGATGAACGTTTCATTTCCCGCGGCGGTTTCGGCGGTACCCCCTTTATCGATTTGGAAATCGGAACATCAGTGAAATCGATCAATTCCGGCTGATTGTCCACCGTCTGCATGAGGCACTCCATGTGGTCACTGAGCAGCTCCCCCTTGAAAACCAGCGTGATTTTCCGGGTCGGCATCTGCCAGGAAACCCGCGCATCACCGTAACGATCCCCGGAATAGTCGATGATCAGAGTTGGATCGTTGGCTTTCGCAAAACGAAATTCGCTTTCCCTGACGCTCCTGCCGACATTGTTTTCCAGGGTTTTGAGCGCTATTGCCTTGAGCATGCTCTCCTCCTCGGAAGTCAGCGCCACGTAACTGTTGCCGTTAACCACTACCCGGGGAGCACAACCGGACATTGCCGAAACGGTCAAACATAAAAATGCCATCGTGAATATCTTCATCAGCGGATTTATCATTTTCACCCTCCATGCCGGTCACAACGCGGAGAAATTCTCCACCCGGCCGGTTGTTTATCGACGCAATTTATGATAGTCAATTATGCGGTTCAGCCAGAGATGCAGTTTTCGCCAATAATCATGCGAACAATCCGGAAGCGGGCTGTTTTCGATTCCGGAAGCGACGATATTTTCGATAAATTCATTAACGCGCGGATCCCGTGATTCCGGCAGCAATCCGTTTTCGTAAAGGTAAGCGGTTTTGAACACCACTGCGCATTGTTCGAGGCTCCACTCCGGCTCATCTGTGGAAAGCTGGCACAGAACCGAACGAAAAACATCGTAAGTGTAGGGTTGAGGCACATTGTCGACGAGGTTTTTCAACAGAAACGAGGCGATTTTTCCAGCGAGAATGAAGTTTTTCGGATGGTTGGAAATCGCATCGAACTGCGCCGTCATTTCCACCCGGTCGGGGGTGAAAAGTTCTCCACGGTGATCGTCCCTGAACTCAAGTTCAAGTTCACGAAAGATGTCTATCTCCGGAAATTCCCGCCCGGAAATTTTCTGAGCCCGGTGGGCGACAAAAGCCGTCTTCCCATAATCAGGAGTTATGCCGCGCACAATCAGCGC
>CAKUKT010000109.1 GCA_934663655.1 uncultured Victivallaceae bacterium | reverse complement strand
GTTGATCTCCACATCGGCAAGTTCGGGAATGAACACCCGCGTTTCCATCCCCGCCACCGCGCGGATATTGAGCTTTCTCGTCGCGGCCAGAAATTCATCCACTCCGTCAAGTACATCGAAATCCACCAGGCCGACGGCCCGCCAGTTGTACATTCCGGCGATCACGGCCAGCGCACTCGGTGAATAGCCGTAGCCGTTGTAGGAAAAGAAGCTGTGGCAGTGAAGATTGAACACCTGGCTTCCCTCTCCCCGGGGCGGGGGCGGTTCCTGGTATCCCTCCGGATTCGGGGAGGACAGTTTTGCGGCGGCCGCGTCGAGCGCCGCCGCGCGAAGTTCCGGGTTGAAGGAGTTGAGACGCTGATCAAGTTCAGGCAGATCCGGCATGATCGTCACCTCCCGCCTTCGAGCATGCGCGCCAGTTCGCGCTGGAAATCCCGCAGATCATCCGGAGTCGGTTGACCGCCTTCCAGATTATCGAGACCAAGCCGGCCGGTGGCGTCCAGAAACCACTCCGCAGTGGGGCCGGAAGCAAAACGAACCGTACCGGAAACTGCCACTCCGGGACGGGCAAGTTTGCTGATTTCAACCACGGTACGGCCATCTCCGGGAGTTTCATCGACTTCCGGCTCGGCCACCTCCGGCTCCGCTTTTGCCGCCGCCTTGGGATCATGAGCTTTCCAGTCCACCCCGTCAATTCCGGCGGCAAGAATCCGGATCTCCATGTAGGTGAGTTTCAACTTGAATTCAGCGTTGACACGCTCCTGAATCTCCGAGAGAGAAGTTCCCTCGGCCAGGAGTTTCGCCATGAACTGCTGAATTTGCGCTTCCTGTTCCTTGTTCATGCTTTTTTCCTTCCGGTTTTACGCTTCAAATCATTATTCCGGCGAATGCTCTCCACCGCCTTGGGGCGGGCCCGCAGTTCGAGCACCACCGGCACTCCGGTCAGTTCAAATGCTTCCCGGAGGCGTTTCTTGAGAAAAGTAAGATAATTGTCGGCCGCCGCATCCGGGCGGTTCACAAAGAGGCGAATTCGCGGTGGACGGCTTCCCACCATTGACGCATAAAACAACTTCAGCGGCGCGGTTCCGACCAGCGGCGGCGGGTGTTGCTGAAACGCATCCTGAAGCACCCGGTTCAGCACTCCGGTGGGCAGTTCCGTCTGAAGATTCTCCATCACCATCGCCATCCGGTCGAGCAGTTCATCCAGCCGGAGACGTTTGCGGGCGCTGACCAGCGTCAACGGTGCGTAGGATAGTCCCGGCAAGGTCTGGCGGATCTCCCGGATCACCGTTTTGGCGGGGAGTTCCGCAGCGTCGCATTTGTTCACCGCGATCACGCACCCCTTTCCCGCTTTTTCAATTATCGCGGCAATTTTGCGATCCTGCGCGGTCGAGGCGGCGTCGCCGGTGGCCTCTACCACCAGCACCACCAGGTCGGCGCGTTCGATCGCGCTGCGGGCGCGCATGGCGCTGAAATATTCGACCACGGTATCGACCTTGGCGCGTTTACGAAGTCCGGCGGTGTCGACCAGTACCGCGCGATGGGGTTCGCCGCCGCAGTTGATGGAGAAATCGACATCGATTGCGTCACGGGTGGTGCCGGCAACCTCACTGGTCATCACTCGCTCGGAACCAATCAACGCGTTGATCAGCGAGGATTTGCCGACATTGGGCCGTCCGACGACGGCGATGTTGATTGCCGGCGGCGGCAGTTCCGCCTCCGCCGCGCGTTTCTCGGGAAGCCGGGCGAATGCAGCGTCGAGCAGCGCATTAACGCCGCCGAGTCGGAGGCAGCAGACCGGGAACACCTCTCCGAAACCGAGCGCGGCAAACTCGTTGGCGGCGATACGGAAACGATCGTCGTCGCATTTGTTGGCCGCAAAGATGATCGGCTTGCCGGAATTGCGGAGACGGGCGGCGACGTCGGCATCCAGTGGAGTCAGCCCGTCCTGAGCATCGCCGACCATGATCAGCACATCGGCGTCGGCCACCGCGGCTTCCACCTGCTGCGCGATGCCGGCATCCCAGCGATCCAGCCGCCGGGACTCCCCGGTGAGCATGCCGAGGCCACCGGTATCCACCAGCGTGAAACTTCTGCCGTTGCGCTGCACCCGGGCGGCTACCCGGTCGCGGGTAACTCCGCTCATCTCGTGCACGATCGCCAGCCGGCGGCCGACAATCGCATTGAACAGCGAGGATTTGCCGACATTGGGACGTCCGACGATCGCGATCGTCGGCAGGGTAGCGGGGGTGTTCTCTTGCATTTCGCTCATTTTCAGCGGTAGGAGTTGATCTGATCACGCAATTCCCGGGCGGCGTTTCCGGCGGCGGCGGCGAAGTCGTCGCCATGTCCGGCAAAAATAATTCCCCGCGATGAATTGACCAGTACGCCGCAGGGTGCGGCGGGAGAACATCCATAGCGGATCACCTTTTCAAGGTCGCCGCCCTGAGCTCCGACTCCGGGGACGAGAAACACCAGTTCCGGACACATTTCCCGCAGGCGGCGAAGTTCATCCGGGTAGGTGGCTCCGACCACCAGACCGGCGTTGTGGTTGCAGTTCCAGCGGTCGCGCACCAGTTCGGCGACGTGTTCGAAAAGGCGTTTCCCGCTGCCGTCGGAGAAGTCCTGCAGATCCACCGCCCCCGGATTTGAGGTGCGGCAAAGTACGAACACTCCCTTGTCGGCGTGGTCGAGGAACGGCTTCACCGCATCCACTCCCATGTAGGGATTCACCGTGACCGCGTCAGCATCGTAACGTTCAAAGGCCTCCCGCGCGTACTGGGCGGCGGTGGAACCGATGTCTCCGCGTTTGACATCAAGAATCACGGGAATTTCCGGCGCACGTTCCCGGATGTAGGCGATCGTCTCCCGAAGTTCGTCGTCCCGGTCGTCACCGGCGTAAAAGGCCGCCTGGGGCTTGTAACATGCGACCCAGTCGCGGGTCGCGTCGATAATCGCCCGGTTGAAGTCGAGGAACGGAGTCGAACTTCCGCGCACACATTCCGGGAGTTTTTCGAAGGCGGGATCCAGGCCGGCGCAGACCAGCGAACGGTTGCGACGGCAGGCATGTTCAAGTTTCTGGAAAAAATTCATGATGTCATCAACTTCGGGTTATCGGGTTGGAAAACTACGCGCCGGAAGAGGTCACTGCCGACGTGCCGCGGCTTCCGCCTCCAGCAGCGCTTTGAGATTTGCTTCGGAAGCATCTTTTTTCCAGGCTTCGGCGGCAGCCTTGAAGGCTTCCGAACCGGCGACCCGGTTGCGGAGCAGCTGCTGTTTGAGCTGATTGATCTCAACCTGGGCCTTGATGATTTCCGTCAGCGGTATGGAGCCGCTCGAGAACATTTGTTCCAGCGAGCTGAGGTGACGTTCTGCTCCGACCAGATCGATCCACGTCTCCGCCGCGCTTGTCCCTCGGGAACGGATTCCCAATTCCGCGCGCAACAGCCGGAGCTGTGCTTTTTCCATTTCCATTCTGGCCTTGTCCAGATCGTTAAACGTATTATCTCCAGCCTGCTGCTGACCCTCATACAATTCCACGAGCTGCCGGCGGAGTTTGACTTCGTCGCGCAACAGTTCCAGTTGCGATCCCGGGCCTTCAGCTGCCGGACCTGCCCCCGGAGCTCCCGGACCGGGTCTCATGCCGGGAGCGCCCATTCCCGGACCGAAGCCGGAGCCGCCGGGACCGGGTCTCATGCCGGGAGCGCCTGCCCCGGGGGCCGCCTCCGGAGGGGTCGGTTCGTGGAATATCTCAACCCCCTGGATGATGACGTGGTAACCGAGTACCATGATCAGGGAAATCAACGCCGAAATCGCGGCACTTCTGACATCTCCTTGCAGCTTAACCATAGTGCAACCTCCTTGTCGTCAGTCCCGGAAAGAACGGGTTTCGCCGGGAGCGAGGCTGAATACTTCGCCGCCGTAGTTGAAACGAAACCACACCGTCCGGTCAGTGGGATTGTAAAATGTTCTGCCGTCGGCGCTTCCGACCAGCGAACGGACTGCCAGCACGTAGCGGCAGATATCCACATTGGTGGCGTAGTAGACGTCATTGTGCCCGGAGGCGCGGCGGGCAAATTCCTCAATCAGATTCCAGTTGTCGTCATTGTCAAATTCGTAAGCATGCCCCCAGACGAAAAAGAGCGACAACAGATACCGGTCCTTCAGAAAAGCGTCCAGCAGTTCCAGCGCCTGTTTGTGGTGGCAACTCGGGTGCCAGGCGAGAAAGTCCTCCGGCAGCGCGAAATTTCCAGTCGCTTTGACGGTGCGGCAGCAGATGATTCCCGCCGCCCGCAGAATGTCCATGATCCGCTGGTTGTAGTCTCCCATCGGGTAGGACATGCCGACCACCGGATATCCGGCGATCCGCTCCAGGGTGAGCCGGTCGGCGAAAACCTCACGAATGATTTCGCTCTCCGGAATTTTGGTCAGGGTGGGATGGGAGACGCTGTGGCAGGAGATTTCGTGACCGGCGTACCGGGCGCGCAACTTCTCGACGTCCAAATCCGGCCGGTTGTCGCAGCCGAACCGTCCGGAGTTGAGATGAAATGAACACTTGAGTCCGTAACGATTGAAGATCCTGATCAGCCGTTCGTCCTGTTCGACACCGTCGTCGTAACTCAGAGTCAGGGCCTTGGGTTTGCCTTCCGGCCAGAGGAAGTTCATGGTTTTGCCTTTCGGATGATTTGCGCGGGGGCGGCGGGGTCGAACAGTCCGAGTTCGGCACGGTCGACGTCAAACTCAATTCTGGTTCTCCAGCCCGGACCTTCGGCGCGGATGGTGCGGACATAATAGAGGTCATTGCGACGGGTAAAGCCGCCGGTTTCGAGGGTGCGTTGCGGGGTTTTCTCTCCCGGGAGGTAAAATTCCGCCCGGAGCGGGAACGCGTGTTCCGCCGAAAGCCACACCTTAACCGATTCGGACTTGTCCGGCGCGGTCAGCATCATAACCCGGCATTCAACCATGCCGGAGATGGTTTCGCGCTCCAGCTCCTGTTCGAGCGGGTAATAGAGAAACCCCATCGTCAGATCGGTGGCCTTGATGCCGACGCTGTCGAGCTTGGCGGTGGAGTTGCTCTGCGGAATCACCGAGGCGCCGCGGTTGTCACGGGCCTGGCCGATGATGTAGACTTCGTCATTGTCGAGTATCAGCTGGGCGGTCACCCGATCCGGCTGGATGATCGTCCCGAAGTAGACCGGCATGGTCACCAGTTCACTGCCCCGGCGGCGATGCTGAAGTGTCCCGTCCAGTTTCGCCCAGGTGGCGGCGACATTGGGGTTTCGCGCCCGCTGCAGAAACTCCTCCGCGCTCTCGGCGGTTCCGGCGGCCGCCGCCGGGAGGGCGGACAGCCCGGCGAGCGAGGTCGTCAACATCAGCAGAAATCCGGCGGCGCGGCTGCTGAGTCGTAACGGGTGATTACTTGACATTTTCATTATTCCTGGCTGCTTTTCGGGATTTGGGACGGCGGCTTTTCCCGGTCGGTTCAAATGCAAACTCTACCGCCTGGCGGAAATCCGACACCATTTTAACGTTCAGGTGCTTGCGGATATTTTCCGGCAGTTCGAGGAAATCCTTGCGGTTCTCCTCGGGGAGCAGTACGTCGCGGATTCCCGCCCGCAGCGCCGCAACCATCTTTTCCCGGACGCCGCCGATGGCGGTCACCCGTCCCTGCAATGTGATCTCTCCGGTCATGGCCAGCAGCGGACGCAACGGACGTCCCCGGAGCAGTGAAATCATCGCCAGCAGCATGGTGATGCCGGCCGACGGGCCATCCTTGGGGGTGGCGCCGTCAGGGACGTGAATGTGGAAGTCGTTTTTCTGGAAATATTCCGGATCATGTCCCCACTCCCCGGCACAGGAACGCAGGAGCGTAAACGCGGTCGTCGCCGACTCCTGCATGACTTTGCCGAGCGAACCGGTGAGTTTGAGTTCTCCCTTACCGCCGGGAATGGCCACGGTTTCGATCGGCAGAATCACGCCGCCGACGGCGGTCCACGCCAGTCCGGTGGCGCAGCCGGTTCCCGGGGTGCGTTCGGCGTCGTCGCGGAGGAATTTCCGGGCGCCGAGGAGTTCATTGACCAGTGCGGGGGTGACGGTTATGACGGCGTCGCCGGCGTATTCGCCGGCGACCAGCCGGCGGACAATCCGGCGGCAGAGCTGGGCGATCACCCGTTCGAGCGAACGTACTCCGGCCTCCCGGGTGTAATAATCGATCAATTCGTCGATCGCGGCCATCCGGAAGCGCACCTGACGGGAATGCAGACCGTTTTCCGCCAGCTGCCGCGGCACCAGATAACGTCTGGCGATCTCCCGTTTCTCAAAGGAGGTGTAGCCCGGCAGCCGGATGATTTCCATCCGGTCGAGCAGCGGCCCGGGGATCGTGTCGAGCACGTTGGCCGTGGCGATGAAAAAGACCCGCGAAAGATCGAAACCGAGTTCGATGTAATTGTCGTTGAAGTTGCTGTTCTGAGCCGGGTCGAGCACCTCGAGCAGCGCTGAACCGGGATCGCCGCGGAAATCTCCGCACAACTTGTCAACCTCGTCGAGCATGAATACCGGATTGCCGCTGCCGACCCGTTTGAGGTTCTGGATGATCCGCCCCGGCATGGCGCCGACATAGGTACGGCGGTGACCGCGGATGTCCGCCTCGTCCCGCACGCCGCCGAGCGAAACCCGGATGAAT
The DNA here is from genome assembly GCA_934663655.1 of uncultured Victivallaceae bacterium. Lineage (GTDB taxonomy): Bacteria > Verrucomicrobiota > Lentisphaeria > Victivallales > Victivallaceae > UBA1784. The sequence continues at coordinate 1,316 of CAKUKT010000109.1, read as the reverse complement.
TTGCGGTTCATGGCGCGGGCCACCGATTTTCCGAGCGAGGTTTTGCCGACGCCGGGCGGTCCGACGAGACACAGGATCGGCGCGCGCAGCGGTTCGTCGGGATTCTGTTCCCGGCGGAGCTGCAGCACCGAAAGAAATTCAAGAATGCGGTTTTTGACATCCTCGAGCCCGTAATGGTCCTCGTCGAGCACCCGGGCGGCTTCCGCGCAGTCGAGGCGGTCTTCGGTATCGTTGCACCACGGCAGATCGAGCAGCCAGTTGATGTAGGAGTAGCTGATATGATATTCCGGCGCGGCCTGAGGAATCACATTAAGGCGGTCGAGTTCCTTGCGGATGACGGCGAGCACGGGGTCGGGAAGAGTGAGTTCGGTCAGGCGTTGCTCGATTTCCACGATATCGGGATTTCCGGACTCTTCGCCGAGTTCCTGGCGGATGGCGCGCAGCTGTTCGCGCAGGTAGAACTCCCGCTGCGAACTGCTGACCGCCTCGCGAACCTCACTCTGCAGCCGCATGCCGAGTTTGGTGACTTCGACCTCCCGGTTGAGCAGCACGGCGAGGTATTCCAGGCGTTCCCGGATGCTGACCATGGCCAGCAGCATCACCTTTTCCGCGCGGCTGAAATTGAGCGAATCGGCAAGAATATCCGCAAAACGTCCCGGCGTCTGCGCATTGTACACCGCCAGCTGAAGTTCCTCGGGGTATCCGGGGAGCATGCTGATGAGTTCCTGAAACAGCAGCGTGATGCTGCGCTGTCTGGCGAAACACTCCTGGGAGGAGTTTTCATCGCGGTTTTCGGTGATGTTGCGGTACTGAACGACCGCGCCGTCAGCGGCGGAAACGGAGAGGGATGAGAAATTTATCCGCTTGGTGCCGCGGAGCACGATTCGCACTGAACCGTCCGGAAGTTCGAGCCGTTTGACCACCCGGGCGAGCACGCCGATGCCGGAATGGCGCCGTCCACCGAACTCAAAACTCGGAATGGTCACCGGATGCGGCAGCGAATGGAGCTCCTCTTCCGGAGGGAGTTCCGGAAAGATCGCCAGCAACCGGTTGCCGCTCATCGCCCGTTGCAGCGACTTCATGTTTTCCTCGCCCTCCACCGTGATCGGGGTCAGGCCGTAGGGGAAAATCACCGGTTCCCGCAGTTCATAATAACCGGCGGTGGGCTCGGGGGCGCCGCCGACAACGCTGATGGTCGAATAGTCGGTCACAATATTTTTACCTGGTTTTTCTGTACAGTTGACCGCCGGCCCAGCAGTTCATGAACTGCACCGCCCGCGGGCGGCGCAGGGCAGTCCGGCAATCGATTAATGTAC
>CAKUKT010000108.1 GCA_934663655.1 uncultured Victivallaceae bacterium | reverse complement strand
CTCATCACTCCCGGGCGTGGTTTTATTGATCCGGGTTCCAGGTGCCGGTGAGCCGCCGCAACACTCCGGATGATGGAGCTGGTTATTTCCCGGCGCCGGGAACTCCCTAACCGGCGTCCAATCCGGCGGCCCCCCCTGGATAGTCTTGATTCTGCAGGCAGGAACTTTTCAAGATGAGGAAATGCGGGGGGTAAATTCATCTCCCCCTGCCCCGGGGTGTTGAATATGATCCCGGATGACGTGAGAACCGATTGCTCTTCGTCCCCACCCGGATTTCACCCCGGGGTGGGATATGATCCCGGATGACGTGAGAACCGATTGCTCTTCGTTCCCGCCCGGATTTCACCCCGGGGTGGGATATGATCCCGGATGACGAACGGCCCCCGGGACTTTATTCCTTTTGCCTCGTCCCCGATCCCGGAAGAGTTGTTACCCGGAATTCTCGGCAGTTCGACAGGCTTGTTCCTCCCCGGCAACGCGCCATAAAACCAATCCTGCCGGGCAAGTTGGCACGGACTTAACCAATCGTTTTTCAGATGTTTGACGGGGATTCTCCCTGATGATGCGGAGAATAATTCCGTCTCCAACGGCGCGGAACTATTCAGCGCCCGGCAAAGGCGTCCACTTCGGCTGCGGTCGGAATCGCCTCTCCGGCGCCCCGCCGAGTACAGCACAATGACGCCGCGACGGAAGCTTCGGAGAGCGCGGCATTCAGTCTGGCGCCGCTCATTCTCCAAAACAGGAAGTAACCGATAAAGGTGTCTCCGGCGGCAGTGGTATCAACCACTTCCACTTCCGGAGCAGGAACTTCCACCGCCGCGCCACCGGGTTCCCAGCCGAGTGAACCACGCGGTCCAAGCGTCAATACCGTTTCCGCCCGCGGGAAACGGACACGCAGCCGTTCATACATCCGCCAGGGATCGGATTCTCCGCTGAGCCCTTCTCCCTCTATCTCGTTGAGAAACAGATAATCGACCAGTTCCAGCGGATATTCCGCATTCGCGTCGAAAGGAGCAAAATTAAAAGCCAGACGCAACCCGGCAGCTTTACCGCGTCGCATCGCTTCACTGATCATATTGGTCTCGTTCTGCATCATCAGAATGTCTCCGGGCGCACCGGCGGCGATGATCCGATCCAGAGAGATACTGTCCAGCGCATGGTTGGCGCCGGGAAATAACACAATGGAATTATTCCCGGCGGGATTCACCAATACAACCGCCCGACCGCTCGGGACTTCGTCGCTCTCTTCAAGCAAACGGGTGTCTACTCCGGCGGCGTGCAATGTATCGATCAGCATTCCGCCGTCTCGACCGATTTTTCCGGCATGCCACACCTCCGCTCCCGCCCGGGCGGCGGCAATCGACTGATTGGCTCCTTTACCGCCCGAACCGGTAGTAAACGCAAGCGAAGTCATCGTCTCGCCAACCCTGAGCGCATGCGGTAATCGGAAAACCTGATCGATATTGAGAGACCCCAGAGAAATAATCTTATTCATTGCTCTCTCTTTTCCTCATCATTGTTTCCAGTTACATTGTACCCGGCGGCGATCGAGGCGATTTCCGGAGCAGGTTTCCAATCATGATATTCTTCGGCCTGGCGGCGGTTGATATCGAGCCAGTGCCGGGGAGCCCACAGCCACTGATCCGGATCCTTGCGGATCATTTCCTCCAGGGCGGAAATGCACATCTGGGAAACAACCTGTACATCTTTCGTCTTGTCCCCGGTCGGCTGGTAGCGAATCAATTTTCCGCAACGCAGTTCAAAACGAAAATCATCGCCGACCCGCACAGTAATCTCCGGCAGAATCGGAATCCCCGTTTTCAAATGAAGCAGCGCCGGAGTCATATGCACCCGGGCCGGATGTCCGAAAAAGAGACAATCGACTCCTTCATTACCGGCGGCATGCTGGTCGATCAGCATAGTGGCGGTTCGTCCGTCGTTCAACGCTTTGAGTACCGGCCTGATCCCGAGCCGCTTGTCGATCAGAATATGAACATCACTACGGCGATGCGCAAGAATCAATTCCCCGATCAACGGATTTCCAAAAGCCCGCATCAGCGAAAACATCGGAGTAGCGGTACGGGTGGCGAAAGCAGTTCCAGCGACTTCCCAGTTCCCATAATGAGCGGTGGCGATGATCACCTGCCGCTTTCCGGAATTACGTTCCGGCAAAATCAGGTTGAGCGTCTCCTCCGGCCCGGTGATGACAACATGGTCAGGCGTGTAGAGCTGATCCATTTTCACGATCTCCACCAGCAGCTTGCCGAATTCCCGGTACGAACGTCGGGCCAGACGCCTGGCTTCAGCACGATCATCAGTTATACCCGCGTGAAGAATGTGCTGAACCGAGCGGCGGGCATGTCGCCGGTCAACCAGAAACAACAGGGAAATCAGCGGTGCAACCAATGTATAACCGCACTTCAGCGGCAGCAGGCGCAAAACTCCGTACAACAGCAGAAAGGGATAATATTCACAATAGATGCGAAATGTGGATTTTTCCTTCAATTTCTTTCCATTGTCGCCCATGAATACCCCTTTGTTCTATAATACCCCGGAAAACACCACGAAACGGCGCCAATCCACGCCACGAAAAAATAACATGAGCCCGCCGAAAATCGGTGTTTTGCCCACATGGCGGACCGGTCATTGAATTTTCATTGATAATATAGTGCTTTTTCACGTATTTGCAAAACCGACATATTGAAAAAACATTTTTAAGTGATATAATTATCGGTGAAAGGGGACAGAATGGATCTTGTCGTTGGATCTCACTGTCCGGATTCGCCCTGAAGAAGGCTTCCACATCAACCGAAATCAGCCAAGAGGGGTAGACCGACATGCATACCATGGCATCGCTTGCCGCCGATCTGCGAAGAGCAGGTATCCGGGACAATGATACTTTGCTGGTCCATTCATCATTCAAAAGCATCGGCGAGGTTTGCGGCGGTGCGGAAACGGTGGTCGAGCTCTTCATCTCCTACCCGGGAACCCGTGGTCTTGTCGTCTTTCCCACCCTTTCTTTCTCCACGGTCAATTCCGAGTCGCCGGTGTTTGACGTGCGCCGAACTCCCTGTGTCACCGGAATTCTGCCCGAACTCTTCCGCCGGCATCCCGGGGTAAAACGTTCGCTTCATCCGACCCACTCTCTGGCCGCCTTCGGGGCGGACGCGGCGGAATTTGTCTCCGGGCATGAGCAGTTCGACACCCCGTGTGCCGAAAAATCCCCCTGGGGCAAACTGCGCGACCGCAATGCCAAAATTCTCTTCATCGGTACCGGCATCGGCTGCAATACCCTGCTGCACGGCGTCGAAGAATGGGTCGGAGTGCCGGAGATGTTCACCCCCGACCGCCAGGAGCTGACGGTAATCGACGATGACGGACGCCGGATTCCGGTACCGTCACACCGACATGTCGGTGCTCATTCCCGCTATTACGCCGCCATGCGCGACGCGTTTGTGCTCGGCGGAGCTCTGCGGAGGGTAACCTTTGGCGACGCCGACTGCGACCTGCTGGAAGTCGTACCGGCGGTAAATATTGTGACTGAAAAACTTCGCGAGAACCCCCGGCTTTTCACCGAGGAATGGAACCGCATTCCCCGGGAACCGGAACTGCAATAAATATTCCCCCGCCCCGCTGCGGTGCATAAGCCGCTCTACAACACTCTTCCGCCGGCGCTTCGCCCCTCCCCCACCGACCAGGGAACGAAGCCCGTTTCAGCCCCGGGGAGCAACTCGATTGAAAAAGGTTAACGCTTCGGCGATGCACCGATCCCAGAAATCCCAGCTGTGACCGGCTCCGGGTTCCACGGCGAAATCGACTCCGGGGTAGTTTACTGCGCTAAGACGCTCCCGGAAAGCCAGATTCTCGCGGTAAAGAAAATCAGCGTCGCCGCAACGGATGAAGAGCGGTGGCAGACGCTTCCCGGAAGCAGCCGCGGCGGCGGCAAGTTCGCTGAGTTCGCAACCGGAAGCCACCGCCCGTTTCGGGGTTCCGAAAATATCGGTGATTTCCCGATCCCAGTTGAAGCCGTGAAACTTATTTACGATGCTCGTCACCGGCGACAACGCCGCAATCGCGGCAAAACGTTCCGGCCAGGTCAACCCGAGTTTCAGCGCCCCGTAACCTCCCATTGACAGGCCGGCGGCGAAGGTGTCCGACGGTAAATCGCTGACATGAAACAGCGACGCGGTCAGTCGCGGCAGCTCTTCGGCCACAAAACTCCAGTAACGTCCGCCATGTTCCATGTCGGCGTAGAAACTTCTGCCCCCGTCCGGCATCACCACCATGAAACCGGCGGCTGCGGCATAGCGCTCGATTGAGGTATTGCGGCACCAAACGCTATGATCGTCGCTTAAACCGTGTAAGAGATAGATCACCCGGTGCGGCGCAGTGACCTCTTCGGGGATGATCACATTCATGGCGCAGGCTTTTTCGAGCACGGCGGATCTGAAATCGACAGTAAGGAAAGCCATATTCTTCTCCTTGAAAATAATCGGGTTGTCGTATCAATATTTCAGCACCAGAACCAGCGGATACCGGAAATCGAGTTCCTGCTCTCCGGTAATTTCCAGTTCGCCGGAAACAGCGACGGCGGAAAAGTGTTCCGTCCGGCGGAGGGTTCCGTCGGGTTCCAGACGGAAAATCTCCGGCAGTCGTTCATGGTCCCAGGCGATCCGGAAACATTCCCGGCGCCAGGAATCGAGGTTCAGGTTGAACACCCCGAGCACACACTGACCGGTTGAATCCCTCCGCCACGCCAGCGGCCAGGCTCAATCGCTCTCGAAACTGACCGGAACCGCCCCACCGCAAAGAAAGCGGAACACCTGTTGAAACATCCGACGCCGCGGCGGCGAAAAAAAGTTCAATCCGACCGCGTGGTTGTAGTCGAGGCCGTGCACCACCACCCTGCCCCCGCGTGCGTTGACAAATGCGCTCATCGCCGGCGCAACCGGTTCGGCGTCTGGGTTTACCCAGCGGCTGACCACGCTGGCTCCGGCGGCTGGTGTCAGATGCGGAAATCCGGTGTCGACTCCGATCATCGGCAGCAATGAAGAGAGAAAACATCCGGCCCGCCCGCCAAATTCCGGCGCGAAATACTCTTCGGCGCTGATGATGAAATCAAGTTCGCCGCGTGGACGCTCCTCTGTAACGCTCTCGACGCCGATGTCGGCGGCGAATCCCCGTTCGATCAATACCCGGGCAGCGACCGCATCGAGCAACAGGCCGCCACTGAGCAACCGTTCAATTTCCACGTCCTCGAGCGCACGCAGCGACTGTCCGGACACCGCCGCCACTCCCTCTTCTTCGTCATAAACCGTGGGAATGCCGACCCCCTCCAACGCCAGCATCATCGCATAACCGTCTCCCCCAAGGTCACGGAACGAAGCACCGGGAGACAGGTGTTTATACAGTGCATTGCGGGGATGGTGGATCAACCGCACCCCCCGCCAGCGCCCCTTTCCCCGCGCCAGCGAAGCCAGAGCTCCGAAGTATTCCTTGTCTGCCGCCAGCATGGTTCCGTAAGCCGCTTCCGAGGCCATCGGCGTACCGAGGTGATCGAAAAGATTGAGCGTCACCCCATCCGCCCCGTAGGCAAATGAGAGCGCAATCTGCAACCGGGTGAAGGCGACACTCTTGGAAAAACGGGAGAAGGGAAAATTCTCCACTTCGGTTTGTTCGACGGTTCCCGCCGGAAACATCCGGCGCGTCAGCTTGATCGAATCATGAGAGTAATACAGTCCGCGCAGAGAATCTTCGTTGTAGTTCGCCAGCGGCGGACGACTGTAAAGCCGGCCTCCGGCGGCGAACGCGTCACACAGTCGTCGCCAGTCGCGACCTTCGATTTCGTGCTGGCGGGGACCGCTCGACATCAACCCGATTGCGGTCTCAGGAGAAACCGAATGTACGGTTCCGGAGAGTTGTCCAGCCAGTTCGATCATCGTCTCCCGCAGTATTCCCAGATAAATCTCCCGCCACGGATGGGGGCGACCGGGCGCCAGCAGCGCTTTCACCAGCTCTTCCCGGGAGACCTCGCGTCCAATCGCCTCACTGAAAAGTTTCAGGTGCAACGGACAGAAACAGCCGAATTTGACCGGCGCATGGTTGAAGTTGCGGAAATCATCCTCAACCCAGATCACCCGCGGCCGGGTTTCCGCGTAAATTTTCCACAATTTGAAAAGATGTTCACGCCATCCCGGCGACAACGGACAGGCGCAATGGTGACATTCGCTGCCGTCATCTCCAACCATGCCCTGAAAGCCGGAAATCCGACCCTCCTCGCGCCGCCCCCGGTCGGCATGACCGAGCGTCAGCCAGGGATTCAGTGAATAGACGATCCCCAGTTGTTCCAGCTCCTCCTTAACGGTGAAAAGCTGTTTCTGGTATCCGGCAAGCCATTCCACCGCGGGGTGGCCGTGAGAAAACTCCTCGGTATCCACCATGATTATGACTTCATCGAACCGCCACTCCCGCGATTTTACGCTCAGTTCAGCAAGCAGTTCATTAAAATTGCGGGGAGTCAGAGTACGGCGCAGCGCATACCAGGCGCGAAAATTCAGGTCGGACATCGGCAATTCTCCAGCTTGATCTTTATGCGGATATATTGAATCCGCACACAATATGGCCCCGGATGCCGGAAACTGTGTACCGTACCGATGCAATCCGGGATATTAAGGCTTGTTATTCATTTGCGGCACCGGCATATCCGGCAGCCGTCCATCCGGGCAACTCACTCCATATAGCATATCACCAAACCGGAGAAAATTCAATCTTCCCGATCCCGCTCCACTTCCGGTCAGATCCGGCACAGCAGCGCCCCCAGCGCCGCCGAACAGAAAATCGCAGTCATAATGCTGCATTTCCGACGGTAAAGCGCCCAGCCGGAAAGCAGAAAAACCGGTACCGCTCCATAGCAGAGCCGAAACGGTCCATCATAAGCAATGAGATGACCGGTCGCCAACTCGGCAAGATACCCCCAGGGCAGCTGGCTGGTGAAAAGCGAAAGTTCAAGGTAGATCAACGTGGTTGCCGACATAAGCCCGAGCGTCACCGGACCGATCCCGGCCATGATGCCCCGAACCACCGGACTGCGTTCCCAGCGCGCCAGCGAACGCAGCGCGACCTGCATCAGGATGTAACTCGGCAGCAGCAGTCCGATCGTGCAGATCAACGCACCGAAATACCCGCCGCGACGAAATCCGAGAAATGTCGCCAGATTGACCCCGATCGGTCCCGGCGTCACCTGGGAGATCGCGGCGAAATCACTCAATTCATGCAGGGTTAGCCAGTGACGGGAATCGACAAGCTCCTGAATATAGAGCGGCATCAGCGCGCTGCCACCGCCGAAACAGAGCAAACCGAACCAGCAGAAAAGTATGAACAGCGTCAGCAGTTCCGCCGAACCGTTCTCGGCGCCTCCGGAAGCCGATTTCCGCAATTGAAGCTGCCGGTAAATGCCGCGCCCGGCACCGGCCGCAATTCCCGCCCCCAGCAGAATCGCGGGATTGACGCCGTAAAAATAGACCGCTTCAATGGTGAAAAGCGCCCCCCCGAATGAAATCATACCGGTAATGACCTTCGACCAGAGCCTGACAATTGCAACGATGGTCAATGCCGACAACGCGGTTCTCACGCCGATGAACGCCCCCTGTACATAGAGGTTTTCCATCGGAATCACCCCGAACCCGAGCGACACCAGGCAGATGATCAAATAGGAGGGAAGCGCGACCGCGACCAGCCCCGTGAGCGCGCCCCATTGTCCGGCGGTCCGGTATCCGACATAGATTGCGGCATTGCCGGCGGTAAGCCCGGGAATAGCCTGAATCACCGTCAGCATCTCGAGCAGTTCTCCGTCCTTAAGCCAGCGCAGCTTGCGCACAAAGATCTCCTCGGCCGCGAGAATGATCGCATAACCTCCCCCGACGACAAAAAGCGCGATTTTAAAGAAATTCCAGAAGAGCAGCCGGAGGCGGTTGCTGAACGGGACATCGTTCAGTGGCGATTCCATGGATC
>CAKUKT010000107.1 GCA_934663655.1 uncultured Victivallaceae bacterium | reverse complement strand
CTATTATCTTGTCTACGAAATCCAGCGTTGATATCCGCCGCAAAAACCATACTGGGCAAAGACGATTATGATTACTCCGCCCCATCGTGCCTTCCTCGGCGCCGTACTTGGCTTCGCAACGATATTTCAACCTCTGACCGGCATGGAGATTCTGCGCCAGGATTTCGAAGACGGTTCGCTGTTCCAGCCCGGCACCGGACAGCTCAAACAGGTCGGCCTGTCAAAGAATATCGGCGGCAACTGGCTCGGATTCAACGACGGTGATTTCACCATCGTACAGGAGAATCCACCCGGCCCGGGTTCCCAGGCATTGAAAATTTCCCGCCTCCACCCGGCTGTGACGCTGTCGGGGTTCCGAACCGCAGAACTCCCCGAAAACCGTGAATACACCGTCCGGATGATGTTGAAACCCGGAGCCACCGGCAAATGCCGTTTCGGCTTTCTGCTGCGCAACAGCTTTGCCAATCAGGATGTGGCCAAGCTGCAATTCTCAGATGACAATATTCTGCTCTCGGTGGTTGACGGCCACGGCAATTTCGTGCTGCGCTCGCTCCCCGATGAATGGGCGGAATACTCCTTCACCATCACCCCGGGCAGCTCCCGGCTGAAAGCCCGCCGGACCACTCCGGACGGCGTCGTCACCGGCGGCGTCGATGCTCCCCTCATCAAATCCTTGCCGGTCAACCAGATCGTCTTTTTCAACATGCCGGGTTCCAGCGAACCGGCCCTGGTGGACAATATCGTCATCTCCGTTGCCGATTCCAACTCGGTGGAAGGACGGGAAAATGTCGCCCTCTCAGTCACCGATGCCGCAGCCACCGTCTCCGACGCCCGGGGCACCCGTCCGGCGCCCCGGATCAATGACGGTGATACCGATTCCACCCTCTCCGAAGTCGTCTCCGGACTCCCCGCCGAAATCCTCATCGATCTGCCCGGGGCCCGTACCGTCAGCAGCGTGCGGTTGTACAGCGGCAAAGCCGAACAACTCAACTATCCAAGCGGAGATCTCTCCGTAACCGAATATAAGATTGAGGGTTTTTCCACTGCCTCGGGTCAGTGGCGGGAACTCTCCCGGATCGTCAATGCCCCCACCGCACAAAACGCTGCTGAAGATGATTCCGGACGTTTCAGTCAGGCGGACTTTCCCCCCATCGAAATCAAACAGCTTAAGTTGACCATCCTCAACAATAACGACACCGGCCGCCGCTACAGCGGTTCGGCGACGACACCGGAAGCACTGATCCGGGAGGTGGAGCTCTTCGACCACAACCGCGGCGGCGCAGCCGCCGGGCTCGGCAAGGTGCTGCAGGCGGAGTTCCGGCTGCCGGTCTATCGCGATCAACAGCAGGCGCAGCTCTACGCCATTCTCGACGAATCCATCCCTGAACTCGAAATCGAACTTGATTTCCGCAACCGGCTTGATAACTTTGTCCCCGCGCCCGCCCGCCGGGTCACCATCAAACCCGGTGAAGATGTAATTCCGATCGATATCTCCGACTGGCCGAACGGCGAGTTCCGCACCCGGATACGCGCCGCCGGATCCCAGTCCGCCGCCCGCGGGGAACTGGCGCGACTGCTGCGGATCGACCGAATCCCCGAAACCGCTCCCGCAACGGGAGCGGATTGGAGCGGCAAACGGTTGTTCTTTCCCGACAAAAAATTTTTCACCCGGTCAAACAACGTAAAGATTGAAGTTTTTCCGCCGGAAATTCATACCCTGAACCACAACTTCCTCAGTGACAACAACGCCTATGTCCAGCTCGGCGGACCTCTCGGTTTCCTCCCCTCCGGAGAGCTCGCGATGAAATTTACCGAATATGACCGCGAATGGAAAAATCCCCGTCCCCACTACGCCATCACCACCCCGGGCGAATGGCAGTGGCGCATCTCCGACGAGATGCCCGAAGGCTTTGCAGAGCAGAATTGCGAATTGTCACAACAGATCTGCCGCAATGTCGGCGGTTCCATTCCCGGCTGGAGCGTCGGCGACAACCGGAATTTCCGGCTTTACGACCCGGAAACCGATGGTCCGGTGGAACTAAAAAATCTCCTCGTTCAATATACCGGATACAAACCCGCCGACTGGGGCGTGGTCAAGGCTCCGCCTCAGACCACCTGGCTGGTCTGGAAAAAATCCCCGAATGATTTCGTGCTGCTTTCGGATAAACCATTTCTGACCGACGGGGTCTCCAGCGATGAATTTGAGGATCCCGACAACACCAACGACAACTTCGCCGGGCAGTGGCTCTCCGACGACGGAAAAACCCTCTTCTATGTCCGCGGTCGCCTGCTGAAACGCTACCCACCCTTCATCGCCCGTTATGACAATCTCTGGATGGTCTCCCGGATTCTCACGGTTTTTTCCACCTCCGACGGATTGAACTGGGAACGCCACTACTACGCGCTGCCGGATGAAAGTGACGCACCGACCATGCAGCATTACGGTTCAAGCATCTACCGGGTACCCCGCGGCAACGGACTGATGATCGGATTTCAGATGAATTACAGCGCTCTCCATCAGCAGTACGACGTGGAACTGGTTTATTCCCGTGACGGCCGGAAATGGCAACGCTTCCCCGGCCACCGGCACTGGATCGAATGTTCCGAACCCGACGGCTGGAACTTCGGCACCATCAATCTGCATAACAACATCGTCGAACGTGACGGCGTGACCTACCACGAAATCGGCTGGGCTCAAACCCTTCCGCACTTCGCCTATGAAATCAACACCAACCAGCTGGCCGGCAAATTGACCGGAGCTGAACTTGAAAAACGTTACAGTTCGAGAGAGATCACCAGCTGGCCATACTGGAATCATTACGGTTCCTATGACCGCCTCGCCGAAGCATGGCGGAGCGCCGGTTCAACCTGCGGAATATCGGTCTACCGCCGCAACGGCTGGTTCGGAATCTCCGCCGGCGCGGCCGAAGGAACCTTCACCACGCTGCCGCTCCGGGCGAAAGGCAGACTTGCGGCGAATTTCCGCACCGGTGATGACGGTTTTATTGAAATTCAACTGCTGGGAACACAAGGCATGATCCTGAATACCCACGTCCTTCATGGCGATGCGATCGAGGAACCGGTTTTCGACTCTCTGCCGGATGGAGAGTTTCAGATCCAAGTCAAAATGAAAAACGCGATTCTCCACTCCCTCGACTTCAATTGATTTCTCCCTTCCGGACGGAATCCGAACTTTACCGTCCCGTTTCCCGCTCCGGAAAATCGGCCCTCTTCCCCGTCCCCGGTCTCTCCAGGGGCGGCTTTTCTGCTTCTCTTTTCCCGGCACCCCTGGAATCCAACTGTTCACAGCGTCTCTCGTCTACTTATTTATCCATGTTTTTTGTAAAAAAATCCATTTTTTGGTTGAAATTCAGCCGCCCCAATGGTATATTGGTATTTTAAATGGACGACTTGAAGCAGCTTGATCAATTTTGACATCCCGGAGAAATTATCCCATGTGCGGTATTATCGGTTACACCGGCAGCGAACCCGCGCTGCCGTTTCTTCTCGAAGGACTGAAACGTCTCGAATATCGCGGCTACGACTCGGCCGGAACGGCGCTCTGCGGCCACAACCGGCTGCAATGGTGGAAAACCGCCGGCAAAGTACAGGCACTCGCAGAACTCCTCCCCGACCCCGCGCCGAACGGAGTCTGCGGCGCTCATACCCGCTGGGCCACCCACGGCGTGCCCTCCGTGGAGAATGCTCATCCCCATCTCGACGCCGCCGGACGGATCGCCGTCGTCCACAACGGCATTATCGAAAATTATGCCCCGCTCCGTCAGACTCTTGAAGCCGCCGGATACCGGTTTGCCTCCGACACCGACAGCGAAGTCATCGCCCATCTGATCGCCGGTCAACCGCCGGCAATCCGGAGGAGGCGGTGGCGGCAGCACTGCGGCTGCTCCGGGGAACCTGGGGCATCGCAGTGATTTTCGCCGATCACCCCGGTACCATTATCGCCGCCCGTTCCGGCAGTCCGGTCATTATCGGTCGCGCTGCGCACGGCAATTTCGTCGCCAGCGACCTGAACGCTCTGGCCGGTTTCGCTTCGCGGGCGGTGGCACTCGAGGACGGCGAAATCGCCGTGCTCACGGCCGATGACGTCGAACTTCATCATCTTACTTCGGGAAAACGATCGAGACCGGAGACCCCGCTGGAGGTCACGGCAGTCGCAGCGGAGCGCGGCGAATACGAGCACTTCATGCTCAAAGAGATCTTCGAACAGCCTGAAGCCATCGGTAATACGCTGCGCGGCCGGTTGCTCCCCGAAGAGGGCAACGCAAAACTCACCGGCCTCGACCTCTCGCCGCGGGAACTGGCCGCCATCGACCGGATCGTCATCGCCGGCTGCGGCAGCAGTCTGCACGCCGGACTGATCGGCGAGTACTACTTTGAAGAGATCGCGGGCATTCCCGCCGAAGTCGAACAGGCGGCGGAATTTCGCTACCGCAACCCGATCGTTCGTCCGAACACCCTGGTGCTGCCGATCAGCCAATCCGGAGAAACCGCCGATACCATCGCCGCCGTCCGGGAAGCGCGGCAAAAGGGCGCACTGGTGGCGGCTCTGTCCAACGTCGTCGGCTCCACCATCGCCCGGGAGTGCGGCCGGGGCCTCTACCTGCACGCCGGGCCGGAAATCAGCGTCGCCTCGACCAAGACCTTCACCTGTCAGGTCGTTGCGCTCTGGCTGCTGGCGCTGCGCTTCGGCCGCAACCGGCGGCTCGGCTGTACCGGCGGCCAGGCGCTGGTGCGTGAACTGGAAGCGCTGCCGGAGCAGATCTCCCGGGTACTCGATCTGGCTCCGGAAATCCGGCGAATCGCCGAAAAATATGCCGGGTTTGAACACTTTTTCTTCATCGGCCGCGGCCCGCTCTATCCCGCCGCCCGGGAGGGAGCGCTCAAGCTCAAAGAGATCAGTTACGTATTCGCCGACGGCTGCCACGCCGCCGAACTCAAGCACGGACCGATTTCGCTGCTCGGTCCCGCCACTCCGGTCATCGCGCTGGCCAATCGCGGCCCCGGTCATGACAAGCTGCTCGGCAACATCGCCGAATGCCGTGCCCGGCGTTCGCCGGTCATTGCCCTGGCCACAACCGGGGATGACGAAACCGGAACTCTGGCCGACGATCTGGTGGCGCTTCCCGAAGCATCGGCTTACGCGACGCCGATACTCGACGTCGTGGCGCTGCAGCTCTTCGCCTACTACTTTGCGCGGCAACGAAAGTGCGAAATCGACCAGCCGAGAAATCTCGCTAAAAGCGTCACCGTCGAATAAGTTGTGCAACTTGTAAAAACCGCGGAGGCGATGTACATTATTTCACGGTACGAAGTCGAACTTCATTGTCCGGATACTCTATGGAAAATCGAGAAAAACCCGCCGCCGGGTCGCATATCAACGGCTGGACAACCATCGCCAGATATTTGAAAATACGTTCCAGAAACCAGAGCGATCTGGCGCGGAAACTGCAGGTATCTCCAGCCGCAATCAGTCAGATCAAGAACGGCAACTTCCGTTTAAATTCCAGTCAGCTCGGCACCATCGTCTCCTACCTGGAAATCGATGAAGAGGGACTGAACGATCTCTATACCGAACTTTTCGCCGGCAGAATGACCGACCACAACTCCCGCTCTCCTGAAGAAGATGCCTGGGAGTTCCGATGCGTCGCCCGGAGACGTTCCTCCCCGGAATCTGGAATCCCGGTCGGGGATCTGCAGATTCTCGATGGTTTCTGTCCGGCGGTGGAACCGCTCAACGGCTTTATCCGCCGCCATTCACCGGAACGAGTGCCGCACGTTCCCGGCGACAACACCTGCGCCATCCGGATCCCCGACGATGAGAACAGCCGCGAACTGCCCGCCGGTACCACCCTGGTGCTCGCCGACCGTTACCCGGAACCCGGGGAACTGGTGCTGGCACGCTGCGGCAACGGAGAATATCTGCTGCGGGAATTTCAACTCCGGTCCGATACCGTGTACCTGCGCACCCCCGATCGTTCCGCCGGGGAAACCATCTGGGACTTCCGGGACAATCCTCTGTGGATAAGCTGGATGCGTCCGGTTCTCCGGATGGAGGAGACTTCCCATGCCTGAGTGTCCGGTTCAAATCGCGTCGATCCTTCTTCGCGGCGCCGTTTTCATGGCGGCGCTGATGCTGGGGGTATTCACTTCCGCCTGCCGTTCCGGTTACGAAACGGTCATCGACTTCACCGGCGAAACAGAGCTGACCGGGACGATTCCTGCCAACGGCGAAAACTTCCGGCGCGCCGAATACCGCCGGTTCGCATTGAACAGCATCCCCGGTTCCGCCTGGCAGCTTTCTCCGGAACGGCAGGAGCCCGATTTCGCCCTCTGGTATGTCGAGGATAAGAAAAATCCCCTGCACACCGTGGCGGGCGCCGTCGACTTTCTCGTTATTCCCGCGGAAACCCCGCCGACACCGGAGGGTTTGCGGGATATGATCGAGGCGCTCTACCGTAACCCTCCTCCCGGCCACCGCCTGCTGACGCTGGATACGGAAATTCTCGACGACCGCGCGCCGCTGCCGGGCATCCGCTACCGCTGCACCGTGGTTGACGAACGGGTTTTCGAAATCCCGTGGATCGTCTCCTCCTCCGGTTATCTGATGCTCGACGCCGAATCTCCGGGCCGGATGATGTCGGTGATATATTCCGAACGCGACCGCAACGCCCCGGATCCGGATCGCAGACGCGAATACGCCTTTTTCAAGGCGGTGTTGATCCGCACCGGCGACAGTTGGACGCCGCTGCTCTCTCCCCGGACCGTCGCGCCGGGAACCCCCGCCGCCGGCGCAGAACCCGAAATCGAAACCGTCGACGTCGAAACCACCACCCCGGCAGTCACTCCGGAGAAGTGAATTTCTACTTCAGCAGCATGCAGTCGCCGTAGCTGTAGAAACGGAATTTTTCACGCTTGGCCAGCTCGTAGGCCGCCAGCACCTTTTCACGGTCGCAGAAACAACTCACCAGCATCATCAACGTGCTTTTGGGCAGATGAAAATTGGTGAGCAGCATATCGACGGCGCGCGGACGGTAGGGCGGATAGAGGAAAATATCGGTTCGACCGCGCCCGGGAACCAGCATTCCGGAAGCATCCACACAGCTTTCCAGCACCCGGACGCTGGTGGTGCCGACCGCCAGCACCCGGCCGCCGGAACACCGGACGGTGTTGAAGATTTCCGCGGTGCTCTCCGGAAGCAGGTAGTCCTCGAAGTGCATCTTGTGCTCCTCGACGTTCTCACAGGAAACCGGCTTGAAGGTACCGGGACCGACGTGCAGCGTAAGTCCGGCGGTATAAACACCGCGCGCACGCAACCGGTCGAGAATTTCCGTGGTGAAATGGAGCCCGGCCGTCGGCGCCGCCACCGCCCCCGGATTGACGGCATAGACGGTCTGATAGCGCTCGGTATCCGACTCCTCGTCCTCCCGCCCGAGGTAGGGCGGCAGCGGAATGTGTCCGTATCGGCGCTGGAGCCGCTCAAGATCCACGGTGGAAAAACGAACCACACAGGTGCCGTCCTCCAATTTTCGTTCGACGGTGAAACCGTCGCCGTCGCCGTTTATCGCTCCGGATTTCTCCAGGAACGCCGCAAATGTGCCGATCCGGGCCCGCTTGCCGGGTTTTAACATCACATTCCAGCAGGCGCCGTCACCACCTTCCGGCGTAAGCAGCAGAATCTCGAACTTCGCCCCGTCCTGACGACCGTCGCGCCGCGCGAAAAATTTTCCCGACAGCACCCGGGTGTCGTTGAAAATCAACAGATCGCCGGGCGAAAGATAATCACAGATCGCCGGAAACTTTTCCACCCGGGTCTCTCCGGTAAGACGGTCTACGACCATCATCCGGGAACCATCCCGCCGGGCGGCGGGATAGCGGGCGATAAACTCGTCGGGCAGATCGTAATCAAAAAGCGAAGCGGAAAGCACGATTCGTCACCTCCATCAGCTCTGTCGCGGATTTCCACCGCGCATCTCCTCGCGGGCGCGGCGCAGACG
>CAKUKT010000106.1 GCA_934663655.1 uncultured Victivallaceae bacterium | reverse complement strand
CAGGTTGCGGATCTACCGTTCAAGTCAGCCCAGTCAGGCCGAGTTTCTCGAACTTGAGAAGTTCGGTTTTCAGAGTGTGCTGAATCTCCGCAGCCACCACAGCGATCTGCCGCTGATTTCCGGGTTGAAGCTCACCGAATACCGGCTCAAACTTCATGAAATCAGTGAGGATGATATGATTGAGGCGCTGAAAATCATCCAGGATGCGCCGAAACCGCTGGTGATTCACTGCTGGCACGGCGCCGACCGCACCGGCGCAATCGCGATCGGCTGCCGGGTAGTGTTTGAAAACTGGACGATCGAACGGGCGCTGGCGGAATTTCACCAGCCGATTTACGGCTTTCACCGCCACATCTACCGGAAACTTCCGGAAACCGTTGCCGCCTTCGACTGGGAAAAGATCAGGCAGGCGGTCGCATCTTCCCAAAAGTGATCCGGCAATTCGGAGAACAGTACACTTTTTACGATGGCCCGGTCGGCCGCAGGAACGCAAAGCAGTCGCGCGGTGATCGGCCGGGCGCCGACAATTTTGCAACTCCGGAGAGTAAATAAAATGGCAACTGCTGCACAATTGGCGAAAAAGGCCGCTTCCCTGCTCAGAGAAGAGGCGGTGATAATAACCGGAGCGGAAATCGATTCCTCCGGGGTGATGCAGCGCGTCCAGCTCTATTTCGAGAGCGGCGGCGAGGCGGTCATGGACATCGTCAACAAGGACGACCTGGTTCAGAACTGGCCGGAAACCGGGGTTTACTCTCTGATCTCCGGAGCGCAGACCAGCGAGGATTGTTTCCGTCGGGTGAGAATGTTCGAAGGGGCCGAGGATATGTATTTTCGCATCGATGAACTTGATGAGGAAAAGGATGACTTCGGCGCATTGCCGACGGTGCTCTTCATGGAGACGGTCGAGGAGATTTCCCGGCTGAAAATCCGTAATGGCGGCGGAAAATGAAACTGATCGATTTCCATGCGCATGTTTTCCCGGCCGACATCGCCGCCAAAGCGGTCGCCAATCTTGAGGAGTATTACGGCTGCCGCTGGCATGGCACCGGGGAACTCGACGATCTGCGCGGGGGAGCCGTTGAAGCCGGAATTTCCGCCACGGTGATCTTCTCCTGCGCCACCAAACCTGAGCAGGTGATCAATATCAACAACTTCATCTCCAAGCTGGTGGATGCCGATCCGACCCGGCTGATCGGGTTCGGGACCCTCCATCCCGATTTCGGGGATTTCCACTCCGAACTGCGCAGGATCAGCGAACTCGGACTGCGCGGGTTGAAGTTCCACCCCGATTTCCAGAACTTCGCCATCGATGATCCGCGGATGATGCGGATTTATGAGGCGGTCGGAAACGATCTGGTGATGCTCTTTCATGTCGGAGACGAACACAGCGACCTCTCTTCGCCGAAACGGCTGGCGACGGTGCTCGACGCCTTTCCCGGGGCCCGGATCGTCGCCGCCCACCTCGGCGGCTACATGCGCTGGGATGAAGCGGAAAAGTACCTGATCGGACGTGATCTCTGGCTGGACAGTTCAAGTTCGCTGCACCGGCTTCCAGCTGAGACGGCGCGCCGGTTGATCATCTCTCACGGTGTTGAACGGGTACTTTTCGCCAGCGACTACCCTGCGGCACGCCCGGCCGAGGCGATTGAGCAGCTGCGTTCACTCAAACTGCCGGAGGATGCGATGGAACGCATCTGTCATCTCAACGCGGAAAAACTGCTCGGAGTGGAAATATGAACGCCGAGCTGCTGCTCCATATCTGCTGCGCTCCCTGCGGCGGTTCCTGCGTCGAACGGCTGATCGCCGCAGGACGTCCGCCCTGCCTGTACTACTCCAACAGCAATCTGGAGTCCCGGGCGGAATTTGACCGTCGGCTGGAATCGGTGGTGAGGCTTGCCGAACATTTTCAGCTCCCCCTTGAAGTCGATCCCTACGATCACGATGCCTGGCTGAAGGCGACCGCGGGGCTGGAAAACGAACCGGAGGGCGGCAGACGTTGCGCCCGTTGTTTTGCCTTCAGCCTCGGTCGGGCCGCCGCTTTCGCCGCGGGGAAGCCCTTCTGCACCACGCTGACGGTGAGTCCCCGCAAATCATCGGCAGTGTTGTTCGCGGTCGGCGCCAGCTGGCCGGAGTTTGAAGCGATCGACTTCAAGAAACGCGACGGCTACCGGCGCAGTTGCGAAATCGCCCGGGAACTGGGCTTCTATCGTCAGAACTTCTGCGGATGTGAATTTTCCCACCGCAGACCCGAACCATCGCGCGCCGACTCATGATGACGGGGAACTGAATTCACCGGCTGCCCAGGCGAGCGGCGGCGGCACGCGCTTCGGCGATGATCTCCGTCTCCCCGGGCACCTTTCGACCGCGCATCAAAATTCTGCCGTCACAGATCACCGTATCCACCGCCGAGGAATCGGCGGCGTAAACCAGGTTCGATACCTGGTGATGTGCCGGAGTAAGCGCCGGAGAATCGAGAGCGTAAAGTACGAGGTCGGCCAGACGGCCGGCTTCGATGACGCCGGAGTCGATGCCGAAGGCGCGCGCACCGTTTACAGTGGCGACCGCAAACGCGGTTTCCGCCGGGCATACCCGCGGATCCCCCGCCTCCTCCTTGGCCAGGATCGCGCAGTTTTTCATCTCATCGAACATCGAGAGGTTGTTGTTGGAGGCGCAGCCGTCGGTTCCGAGCGTGATCAGCGCTCCCGACGCTTCGACCGCCCGGAACCGGAACGCGCCCGAAACCAGCTTGCGGTTGCTGCAGGGCATGTGCGAAAAAATCACCCCCCGCTCCGCCAGCAGCGCGATCTCCCGGTCATCGAGATGAATTGCATGCGCAATCAGCAGTCGCGGGGAGAGCAAACCGATTTCATCGAGATAATCTATCGGCGATTTGCCGCCGTGAGAGGCGCGAAATTCCCTGACTTCGCGGGCGGTTTCGGCCAGATGGATATGGACGATACGATTATGTTCGGCCGATTCGGCGGCGATCCGCCGCAGCGCCGTCTCCGAAACCGTGTAGAGAGCATGGGGAGCGAGCATCAACGATATCCGGTCCGAGAAAGCCCCCTGCGCCTCCAGTTCACGCAGTTCGCGGTTGCGTTCCTCGAAACCGCGACCGCCGTCGGGAACGCTTTCCAGCGTAATCATGCCGATCGCCGCACGCATCCCCAGTTCCTCGGCGGCGCGGATCGTTTCCAGCGGATGAAAATACATGTCATTGAAAAATACCGTACCGGATTTGATCATCTCCAGTGCCGCCAGACGGGAACCGGCGCGGATATCCGCCGCGGTGAGCTTCGCCTCTGCCGGCCAGATATGATCGTTGAGCCACTCAAAGAGTTCCAGATCGTCGGCGATGCCGCGCAGCAGCGTCATCGCCGCGTGGGTGTGGGTATTGAAAAACGGCGGCGCGGCCAGCAGGCCCGCTCCGTCGATCACGGTGTCGAAACTGCCTTCGATACGGGGAGCGACCAGTTCGAAACGGTTCCCGGAAATCGCGATGTCGACGACCGAACCGTCAATGAGCGTCACCCGGGAAATCAGCATCCGACTCATAGAAACTCCTCCAGTTCGGCGGCAATCACGCCGCCGCGTCTTACACTGTCGATGATCTCGGCTTCAGCTTCCGGCGGCGGCGGCGAAATTCCCGGCGGCATACGTCCGGAAACCAGCAGCACTGCCGCGAGGTTGCTCAACGCCATTACCGGATCGATATAGGCCATCCGGGTGGGTTCGTCGAGAAGAAAATTCAGCGGCTTTTTGTCATTCAGCACCCGTGAACCGGGAATCGCCGGACCGAACTCATCCTCAACGCCCATGTTGGCCAGGAGCACCGGCGAATCGATCACGGTTTCAAGTTGATATTCCGCGAGAGCGCCGGCGACACCGGTGGCGGTGACCGCGCACCAGGCCCCGGCGACTTCCCTGCGCACGGCGGCGCGGTCGGCGCGATCGAGCCAGCGGACACCGGCGAACTCGCGCCAACGGGAAAGTTCATCGACGATTACCGGCAGCGTCCCGGCTGAACGCAGAGCCAGAGCAATTCCACTGCCGACCTTGCCGCCGCCGAACACCACCACCCGGCGGCCGCCGAAATCGCCGTAGCCGAGCTGTTTCATCGCCCGGACAAAACCGTCGCCGGTTCCGAGGACGGTTTCGGACAATTTGAGCCGACTGTCGTCGATCGACACCACCGGCAGCGCGGTTCCGGTGAAACGCGGCACCCCGGAACGGGTCAATTCGGCAAACCCCAGCCGCGGCAGCAGTCGGGAATGCACCCCGCCGCAGTCGAGAATCACATCGAACTGCTCTGAAGTGATCGCGTTGTGAATCCGCGCGATCCCCCACTCGGCGAGTTTTGCCGCCGCTTCCGGAGAAAACAAAATTTCATCGGAGGTACCGATTGTCAGCCGGGCGCCGGCCGCGAGCAGCGCCCGGTGTTTGGCCAGGGTGTTGCGAAAGAGCGGAGTGGCATCCAGCACCCGCACCCCGGCCAGCGGCCGGGTTTCGCGCCATCGGCGATACTGCGCCTCCAGCGCCGGGAATTCATTCACCGGGTAGAAGTCGCCGAGGTAATCGCCGACCGGATCGGAGTTCATTTCGTTACGAACTCCGCGTAATCGACCCCAAGCAGACGTTCCGGTGGTTCATCCTCGACAATCGGATCGAAACGGATCGATCCGTCGACAAAGCAGTTGTCATTGACGTCGTCATTGACCATCGACACCTCGCCCACCAGAGCCGGTTCGCCGCCCGGTTCCGCGTAGAAACAGTGGGCGTGTACCGGTTCAAAGCAGACGCTCTCTCCGGGAGTGAGAATCAACTTGTCGCCGCTGGAAATCCGCCGCCGGATGCCGTCGACGCTGATGGAAAAATCTCCGTCTTCCGCCGCCAGCCGGGAGTTTTCCGGATCGGCGCGAAAGAGTTCGATCACCAGATTTCCGCCGCCCCGGACGATGATGTCCTCGCGCTTGTGCCAGTGAAAGTGGCGCGGCGTAACCTGTTCCGGGCGCACCATCATGATCTTTTCGGCATAGGGTTTGGGGTAGCGTGCCGAACCGGCCAGACCGTTGCGCAGTGTAAAGAGCAACAATCCGGTCTTCAGAAAATCCGGACTTCCGAAACTGGTGACATCCCAGCCGAGCTGCAGGTCGAAAATTTCGCGCGCCTCGTCCCGGTGCCTGCGCCACTCTTCCGGAGTGAAGAATGCAAACGGCGGCAGAATAAAACCGTGACCGGCGAAAAACTTTTCAGCTTCCCGGATATAGCGATTGATTTCGGATCTTTTCATTTTCAGCAATCTCCCGTCATCTATTCGAAAACAATTTCCCGGAAAGCTATCGGAGTATGGAAATTCGTCGCCCGCAACGGATAAGCGCTAAAATAGTGCGGATACGGAGTATCGTCGCCGCATTTGAAGGCATTGATCCGCCAACGACTGCCCGAAACCGGCTTCGGCGCCTTGAATACCAGCTCGAACAACCGGAACGGAATAAACCACCCCATCCGGTAGGTCGTCTCCTCCATGATCGGCGGCTCAACCCGGTCGGGAAGCGTATGGAAAAATTTCATTCCCTCGACCTCGTCGGCGGTAAGATAGCGGAAGTCGGCGAATCCTTTCGGGGTCCGGCGTTCATCGATCACCTGCATGACGAGGAGCACTCCGGAGGCGTTGACCTCGAAATTCACATATCCGACGCCGATGTTGGGCTGAATGAAACACTCCAGACAGGTGTCGGTGCAGACGCCGTCCTGAAATTTTTCGGCTACACAACGGATTCCCGTTTCACGCGCCTGAAAAAGTCCGTACAACCCCTCGGCGGTATACTGGAGCTTGAAATCCACCACCGGTGAGGCGACGGGACTGCCTTCGGGACGGCGACAACCAATCCGCAGGCTCCGGGCCGGGCCCCAGTCAGCGGATTCAAAATCGGCGGCCAGATCCGGCGCTTTCAGCGCGCGATGAACTACATAACTCATTACCTGCTGCTCCTGATGATTTGATTTGTATTGACCATGGCGGAGAAACAATCCTGCGACCGCATCACCGCTGGAATAAAATTCTCCGTTTCCGGCGGCGCGTCACCGGGTTGCGGCAAAAGAAACCATCTTCTCCGCCTGCGACGCCCCCGCCCTGCAGCGGATATCGTTTCGACCGATTTTCCGGTTGGTCCGCATTGAACGTCCGACGTTCCCGGCCCATCGATCGGCAGATCTCCCGATCCGGCTAATATAGCACGGCTTTATTTTTTTGTCAACGCCGACAAATCTCCCGCTGGGCCATATATTCCCCTCCCCCGGCGCTTGCAGCATCACCACCGTGGTGTTATATTATCAACGATGAGAAGCATTCAATTCATAAACAGGCGTCAATGTGCCAGGTAAATTCCATAAAATGAGCAATTCCCCCGAGCTGTCGATTATCATTCCCAACTACCGGACCCCGGAACTGACCCGGCTCTGTCTCCGACTGCTCCGGTGCAACACCGATCTCAGCCGGGTCCGGGTGATCGTAGTGGACAACGCCTCCAACGACGAATCACTGGAATACCTGCGCACCGTCGAGTGGATTGAACTTATCGAACGCCCCGACATCGGCAGTGAGTCCGGTTTCGAAATGCACGCCCGGGCCCTCGACCTCGGATTCGAACGCGTCGACACCCCCTACGTGCTCATCATGCATACCGACACCCTGGTTCGCAACGATCTGTGGCTGGATTTCCTGCTCAACCAGATTCGCGACGATGAAAAAATCGCCGGCGTCGGCAGCTGGAAACTGGAAGTGATTTCGCGCCGGAAATACCTCGGCAAGAAGATCGAGGAGCTCCTGCGCCGCCTCATCGGACGCGGGCAACACCGGGAAGAACGGTTTCTGCGCAGCCACTGCGCGCTCTACCGCAGCGATGCGATCCGCAAATATACCCGGGGGTTCTATGACGGACTTACCGCCGGTTTGTCGATTCATCGGATGCTGACGGCGGCGGGGTTTGAAATGAAGTTTCTGCCGTCGCTGGAACTGGGAAAATTTCTGAATCACCTCAACCATGCGACGATGATTCTCAACCCGGAAACCGGCGGCCGCAAAACCAGCCGTCCCGCGGCCCGCCGACGTCTCTCGGATCGGCTCGATGTCGAACTCTACCGGGAAATTCTGACCCGGGATGAACTGGATAAACTGCCGTGAAAAATTACGCATTTGCCCTGTTCCGTTACTTCCCGCACGGCGGACTTCAGCGCGATATGATGCGCATCGCCGAGGAACTCATCTCCCGTGGAGAAACGGTCACAATCTACTGTCGCGACTGGGATGCTCCGTCGCCGAAACCGGGAATCAGCGTGGTGAAACTCCCCGCGCCCGGCTGGAGCAATCACCGCCGGGCGGAGAATTTCTGCCGCAATCTGGCGGCGGCGCTGCGCCGGGATCATCACGATCTTTTTGTCGCATTCAACCGGATTCCCGGCGCCGATCTCTATTTCGCCGCCGACAACCCGTTTGCGCCGGCGGCGCAGCGTCATCTCGGTTTCTGGAGCCGGCTCCTGCCGCGCTACCGGACCTTCGCTCGGCTGGAACGGGAACTGTTTTCTCCCGAATCGAAGACCCTGATTATGACGCTCACCCGGCGTCAGCAGGAGGAGTTCATCGCCTTTTACCACACCCCGGAGTCGCGTTTTCATCTGCTTCCTCCGGGAATTGCCGAGGAGTTCCACCGCCCGGCCGATCCGGAAGGAATACGCGACGACAAACGTGATGAACTCGGGGTTGATGATGACGATTATCTGTTACTGCTGGTGGGCTCCGGGTTCCGTACCAAGGGGGTGGACCGGGCGATCGCCGCGGTGGCGGCGCTGCCGTCGGAAACACTCTCCTGCGTGCGCCTTTTCATCGCCGGACGCGGCAACCGCGAACGGGCACGCAAACTGGCGCGCCGTCTCGGCGTATCCGACCATGTTTTCGCGCTCGGCGGCCGGGATGATGTCCGCAATCTGATGCTGGCTGCGGAGCTACTGATCCCCCCGGCCCGCCACGAAGCCGCCGGC
>CAKUKT010000105.1 GCA_934663655.1 uncultured Victivallaceae bacterium | reverse complement strand
AGCTGCAGGCGATGTACAAGGCGGACCGGCAGCGCAAGGAGACGTTGATCGAACACGGTTTCCGGTTGCCGTCGGCGCTGGAGAACCGGCCGCTGAAGTTCGAGGAGTTCAACGAGGTCACCGGCCAGACGATCTATGTCTCCGCCACTCCGGGGGAGTATGAACTGGAACGGAGCGGCCCGCCGGTGGAACTGGTGGTACGGCCGACCGGACTGCTCGATCCCGAGATCGAAGTGCGTCCGCTGGAAGGGCAGATCGACGATGTGATCGGAGAAATCCGCCGCGCGGCCGATCGGGGAGAACGGACTCTGGTGACGACGCTGACCAAAAAGAGTTCCGAACGGCTGGCCGACTACCTGGCCGAACTCGGCATCCGGGCCGGATATCTGCATTCCGAACTCGACGCGCTCGAACGGGTGCGCGTGCTCAACCGCCTGCGTGACGGTGACTGCGACTGCCTGATCGGCATCAACCTGTTGCGGGAGGGGATCGATCTGCCGGAGGTGGCGCTGGTGGCGATTCTCGATGCCGACAAGGTGGGATTTCTGCGTTCCGAACGGGCGCTGATTCAGACCGCGGGGCGGGCTGCCCGCAACGCTGCCGGGCGGGTCATTCTTTACGGGGATGTGGTTTCACCGAGCATGAAGGCGTTGATCGACCTCACCGCGGCGCGGCGGGCCCGGCAGATGGCCTATAACGCCGAACACGGAATTATCCCGCGGACGATCGCCAAGGAACGGCACAAGACCATCAGTGAAGTGATCGCGGAAACCGGTTCGCACCGTTCCGGAAAAAAATCTCCGAAGCTCGCCGGGACCACGATCACGGATGTCGGCGATTCGCTCGATCTCAGCAAGCTGAGCCTCAGCGCGCAGGAACTGGACGCCCTCGTGACCGAACTCACCCGGGAGATGCTGGCCGCGGCCGAATCGCTCGAATTTGAGCGGGCCGCCCAGCTGCGCGACCGGCTCCGGGCACTGCGGCGGCTTTAAAGCGTCGCCGGTAGGGCGGGGGGGCAGCCTCCGCCGGTGAAAAAAACGCCCCGGACGATGGTCGCAGGGCGGCGGATGTGGTCAAAAAAATTCCGGAATCATTCCCATTTAAGCGGGATGTCTTTGCTCCAGTCGGCGGGAACGCGTCCCTGAATGATCTCTCCCAGCACCGGATTGCAGTTGATAACCGCGCTTTCGTAGAGTTCGACTTCGTCGAGCCCAGCCTTGCGGATCTGTTCCAGGTCGGCGGCGAAATCATAACCCTTCGGGCGGTTGAGCATCTCCCGGAAAATGCCGATTTTGATCGGTTTGCCGCCGGTGATTTCCGGCGTGAAGTAGTCCGCAAAACCGGTGCCGTTGCGGAAGTTGGTGCCGATCATAACCACGCCGTCGATCGAACCATCCGCGAAATAACGCCGGTAGAGCCACGGCAGCGGACCGAAAACCGGGTTGTAGTCGGAGCGTGACTTCAGTTCAAGCGGAACCGGCGCCGACATGTAGATCGGACGTTCGCCGGCGATTTTGCGGCACCGCTGGAAAAATTCCGCGATCGCCTCCGCCCGCAGCTGGAAGATCCCCGCGAGGTCGGCTTCGCCTCCCCGGTATTTCCGCCCGAAACGGGCTTGGAATTTCTCCAGCACCTCGGGGTTGAAGCCGTATTCCTCGGGGTTCTTTACCGGACTGTGGCAGCGGGTGTTGAACATGAACCCGTCGAACGGATATTCTGCGATTTCCGCGAAACGCGCGACCTTGTGTTCCATCGCCTTCGGGACATTGAACTCCGCCATCCCGTAATAATAACGATTCTGGGCTACTTCTCCGACCTTGAACCCGACCTGACGCGTCATGTAATCCCAGGCGGTGTCGGAACGCAGTTCAAAGTTGAGCGCCGATCCCGTCGGCACGGGGTTGCTGCCGGTGGTGGCTCCCCATACCGTGGGGATGAGTTCGCCGCGGCTGTTGTAGACCTCGCACTGACCGCGTTCACTACTCAGCACAAACGAAAATTTGTTGTCTTTGGGCATCCCCTTGTGGGCGATTTTCACGTAGGGGTCGGTGATCGAAAGGCCGGAAATCTCCAACCGGTTGCGCCGGTCGGAGGTTTCGGAGATTTTTACGGTGTAGGGACGCGTATAGCGATGATAGGCGGCATTGTCACTGCTGGTGTAGATGCTGACATCCGCCGGAGTGAAGCGCACCGGCGGCATTCCCGCCCGATTCGGGGCGTTGGTGAAAACGATTTTCTCCACCGGATATTCCGCGGCTTTCCGGTCGATTTCATCGATTTCCGATTGGGGCATTGCCTTCGCGGGATCGCGCATTGCAAATGCATCCATGTTGTCGAGATAAAACGGATCAATCAGTGCCCAGCCGTCGCGTTTACTCCACGCCTCCTGCCAGGCCGGATCCGTTCCTTTCCCGGGACGGGGATATTTGACGCCGGCATCGTCGAAAATACTTTCCCAGGCCCACACCTCCATGCCGTATTTCTTACCGATGCGGATGGTTTCTGCGCAGGGATCGTAATGTTTGTAGGTTTCCGCCAGCCGCTTCGCCGGAGCCGGGGCATTCCAGTGCAGGGCGTTGTCGTCGCCGTAGAGTGCGGAGACCTTCGTCGGGTAATGGGTGAGTCCGCAGACGTTGACCCGCAGGTAGATTTTCTTCACGCCGCTTTCGGCAAGTTCCCGGAGGGCCTGCTCATATTCGGCGAGCGGGTAGTGATCCTCGCTTCCCTTGTAGAGGAACACGTAATCAAGAAAATCGATGGTGCTGCTGACCAGTGGTTTGTCAGCGGCGCTCACAATCTGGAACAACAACATCGCCAGCAGAAATCCCAGTACCTTTTTCATCTTTTCTCCTTTCGGTTGGGAAAATAACTCAGGGAAGCGGACTCCAGTCAAGATCATGATGGTCGAGAAAATTCACTTCGGGCGCATTGAGTTTGTGAAGCTCAAAGATCACCACTTCATTGCGTCCTTTGCGAAGCACGGGCGCGGGAACGTACAGGGTTCTGCCGGGACCGATGTTCCAGTAACGCCCGAGATTGAAGCCGTTGATGTAGGCCACACCCTTGACGCCGGGAAA
Source organism: uncultured Victivallaceae bacterium (assembly GCA_934663655.1). Taxonomy (GTDB): domain Bacteria; phylum Verrucomicrobiota; class Lentisphaeria; order Victivallales; family Victivallaceae; genus UBA1784. Next base: position 4,980 of record CAKUKT010000105.1, on the reverse strand, counting down.
CTCCAGAAAAGTGTCGGCCACCTTGTCGACGTCGAAGAATCCGCGGTGGAAGGCCGGGATATTTTCCGTCTCTTCGAAATCACCGTATTCGATCAGATCGATGTTGTCAAGTTCGAGCGTGGTCGCTTCGATGCCCATCCGCTGCTGCCAGCCGTTGATGGCGATGCCGCCGATCACGCCCTTGGGTTCGCGCGCGACCTTCGGGCCGTAGTTGACCCGGCCGAGGTTCTCCACCAGCACGTCGAGCGTCGCTCCCTGCGGAGGAACGCTGATTTCCAGCGAGGCTTCTCCGTCGCAGCGGTAGAAGCTGCCGAGCGGTTTGCCGTCCAGAAAGATCTGCGCCCGGTCGCGTAACTTCAGCAGCTTGAGCACCCCGTTGTAGGGACCGGTGAGACGGCAGCGGTAGTTGAGGAAGCCGAACCGCTGGCCATAATACTCCATCGATTCCGGCAGTACGCTCCGGTGGGTGGTGCCGATCCTGCTCATCACCCGGTAGAGCGGCGCGGAGGCGGTCAGGCGGACCCGGCCGTAGGCAAGTTTTTCCGGATTGGCCGGAACCGGCGGCAGTTCGACGCCGCGATATTTCGCGATGACTTCGCGGCAGGCGAGGTAGGTCGGGGTGATATCGCCGCACTCCGAGAGCGGAGCCGCATAGTCGTAGCTGGTGGTTGTCGGGTCGAAGCTGCCGTAATTGCCGTTCGCGCCGTTGGTGAAGCCGAAGTTGGTGCCGCCGTGGAACATGTAGAAATTCAGCGAGGCGCCGCTCTTGAGCATGGTTTCGACTTCGGCGGCGACTTCCGCGGCGGGCCGGGTGTGGTGCTTCTCACCCCAGTGGTCGAACCAGCCGTCCCAGAACTCCATGCAGAAGTCCGGACCCTCCGGACGGTAGCTCCGCGACTTCGCGAAAGCCTCCGTCGCCCGGCTGCCGAAATTAACCGTCTGAAAGATTCCGTCGAGAGTTCCGCCCTGAAGGTAGTAATCGCCGGGACCGTCCGACGTGAAGTAGAGCGCATCCAGCTGATAGCGGTCATGATAGAGATCGCGGAGGAAGGCGATGTATTCCTTATCGCAACCGTAGCTGCCGTATTCATTTTCGATCTGCAACGCGATGACGGTGCCGTCGGCGATGCGCCGGTTGATCACCGGCATCAGCGCGTCGAAGTAGCGGGTGACCGCGTCGAGGTAGGGTTTGTTCATGCAGCGGAAGCGGATATCCGGAATCGTCATCAGCCAGGAGGGAAGGCCGCCGTTGTCCCATTCGGCACAGATGTAGGGGCCGGGGCGCACGATGGCGAACATCCCGGCGGCCTTGATTTCGTCCAGAAAGCGCCCGAGATCGAGTCCGCCGGTGAAATCAAATTGGCCGGGGCGGGGTTCATGCAGGTTCCAGCAGGTGTAGGTTTCAATTGCGTTAAGTCCCATCGCCCTGGCGGCGGCGATTCGGTGCGCCCATTGTTCCGGATGCACCCGGAAGTAGTGAATCGATCCGGAAACAATCTGGGTCGGTTTGCCGTCGATCAAAAATTTCCCGTTGGAGATGGTTGCACGTGCCATGAAAACGATCCTTAAAACTGATAAAATTGAAATTTTCCGTACACAGAGGCGAATTAAAAATAATATACCCTGACAAAGGAGTTTTTCAAATATGCTGTTTCCCGGGCCGGAAAATCAAAACACGCGGACGACGGTTATCCGTCATCCGCGCGTGCTGAACGGGAAACTGTACGTTTTCCGGCGGGTTACTTTTCGACGCCGATTGTATAGAGTTCGGCGTTTTTAAGAGTTCCGGAGATCCGGTATTCTCCTTCGGCCGGCGCATCGAACAGAAATTGCCGGATGTGGTCACCGGTAACTTCGGCCGAGGCGAGTTCCCCGCCGTCGGCGTCGGTGAGTTTGAATACGGCTGAACCTCCCTCCGGGACCCGGATGTTCGCATAAACTTTGCCGCCGCCGCACAGCCGATGGGTGGTGAAGGTGCCGGTCTGGTCGCCGGCGACCAGACCGAACCAGCCGTCCGCCCGGAAGTCGATCGCCCCGGTAGCGTAGAAACCTTTGCGGGTGCGTTCCGCCAGTCCGTCGTAGCCGTTCCCGTCGATGAAGTGAGGCCAGCGTTCGTCCAGTCCGCGGCCCCGGAAGCGGTCGCGGAAGCGCTGGGCGGTGGTTTCCGCAAGGCTCTTCTGGCTCGAGAACACTTCTGCGGAAAAGTGCGGCAGGGGTGTGCAGTAGCCGGCCTGCTGGTAATAGCGGTCGCCGCTCCGGAAAATGTTCATACCGATGAAGGCGTGCCCGAAGTACCACTCATTTACGTCGGTGGTTCTCACCCAGGGCACATGGCCGGGAAAGCGGTGGAAATTCACCAGATCGCGGCTGTAGATCAGCTCGCTGTAAATCTGCTGGGCTTCACTGTCATAGGCCATCAGGTAGCCGAGCATGAGATCGCCGTCGGCAATCTGCATTGGAATCACTCCGTAATGCTGTGCTCCCCGGGAGTCATTCTCATCGGGAGCGGTCATCACGCCGCGATACTCCCATTTTCTGCCGTCCCGGGTGGAAAAGATGCTCATCAGGCGCATACCGGTAGGCAGATTGTCATACGGCACCACGAACGGCGCCGAACGTTTGACAGTCTGACCCTGACCGAGGTAACACTCCGTGCCGTCCGCCGACAGCCAGATTCCGCAGAAGTTGTCGTTGCAGCTGGTACCGTCATCGAAATCGTCCTCACCGATGAAGTGATTGGCGCTCAACAGCGGTTTGTCGTCCATCATCACCCAGCGGCCGTCGGCGGTTTTGCCGGTGATCCAGAGCGAATGGGGTTTGACTTTGGCAAATCCCAGATCAACATTGTTGTAAAAGTAGAGGAAGTTCAGGTTGCCGAGCTCCATTTTGCCGTGTCTGGACTCATCGTAGAGCTCAAATTTGGCATCGAGCGGCGCCTTGGGGAAGGGGGCCGGGGTGAAGTGGCGGAAAATTCCCGCCTGGGGTTGACGCGGCGGCAGCTGATCGGTCTCCTGCCAGGGGCCGTTGGGCTTATCGGCGATGAATTTCCGATCCCGGCTGGAACCCCACGGCATCACCCCGTAGGTGAAATCGGTTACCTGAAGAGCGTATTTCCCGTCCTTGGTCGGGTAGTATTGACGACCGTTGAGCAGCAGGAAATCTCCCCCGTCGGGGGTCTGGACGTGCTTGGTGATCCGGGGCGGGAACACCTTGACCGAAAGGTTTTCACACTGGGAAAGCGAATAACGATCCGGAGTGAAGAAGAGCTTTTTTCCCGTCATCATCACCGGCTCCGGCGGCGGGAGGATTTCCGGCGTGTGTTCGACTCGGAGCAGGCGGCGGAGATTGCCCCGTGCGGTGGCCAGGGTGCTGAAATAGCGTCCCGCCGGCAACCGGTCGATGCCGGGAACGGTGATGATATTCTCTCCCGGTTTGAGTTCAGTTCTGGTAGTGAACCAGTTTTTCCCGTCCGGAAGCGCAATCGAAAATTCCGCTTCGGACGGGCTTTGCGGATCATCGGCAACGATTATGTAAAATTCCGCCCGTCCGGCATCCCGGTAGACCGGCAGGCGGTAGTCAGCCTGCACGAGATAAAAGAAATTTTTCGGAAGTTCGGTGTTGGGTTCATCGGTGATGAGTTCGATTTCGCGGATATTCACCAGCCGTTCGTCAACCGGGCCGCTCATCCTCAGACCGGTGTCGTAGGAATTTTCCAGCGTGAGCCGGAACTGCTCCACCCGCGTCGGTGGAAAATCATACCGGATCAGCCGTTCACGGTTGTCAGACATCGAATCAGCTGCCACATCGGGAGCGTTTTTCTCCTCCCACAGCACTTCCCAGGCTCCATTATAATAGGCTTCCGCCTTGAAGCCGCGCAGCGACAGTGCGCCGCTGGGATTATGCGCGTTGGCGGCATTGCCGCTGAAAATCTGCAGTGATCTGGCGACATACCGTTTCGGAAGTTTCCAGACCAGAACGCTCTTTTCCGGCAGCAGATGACTGGCATCGAGATTGCCATCGCTTGCTCCTTCCAGCAAAACGGCATCGGGGCCGACTTCCGCCGGTACGTTGAAAAGGGCGTTGCGAAAGCTCACCACGCGGCTCGGATACCAGCGGAAGCTGAGATTTTTTATCGCCATCCGGTTCCCCTCGGGCTTCTGCGGCGTAAAGAAGAAAGACCTGATCTCGTCCGGAAGATTCTGAATTTTTCCGGAGTAGGGTTTCATTCCTTCGCAGTTGATGTCGACCGAGTTGGTGTCCCGGCGGTAGGCCACCGTGAGGTAATAACTTTTTTCCGGCTGGAATACCATTCCGGTTGCCATATAGCGACCCTCAGGACCGTAGACGAGCAGCCGCCCCTGCGTGTCGATGAAGAGAATGCCGCGGGGATTGGCCTGTGACACCTGTTCCCCCAGCGCAAAGCAGGTGGTGCTATCCTCCGAAAGGCGGGTGAACTCAAACGAAACGCTCAGATCCTCCTTCGCGCCGATCGGTTCCGCAAAGGCGAAGACCGGCTGAATTTTGCCGCGCTGAATGAAGAGCGTTCCCGTGGCGGAATCGATTTCGCAGCGTGCCGCATTGGTGAATTTTCCCGCCACATTGTCCAGCGTCGCCGGGTTGGCGAAGTTCAGCGTCCAGCTGCCGCCGATCGCTTCCAGCCCGCAGAGTCCGGCGATGAGCAGCGCGGCGGATAATTTTTTCAAAAATCGCATCGCAGTTCAGTCTCCGCTTTGAATCGTCCAGAAGCTCCGCGCCTGTGGTTCGGAGGTTATAGTGTAACTCGGCAGCTCCCGACCTTCGACATGGCCGTCAACCATCAGCATGTTGCAGCGGTTGTTATGACGGTTGTACATGTAGTATGGACTGATTTTGTCGTTGTAAGCCAGATTTACCTGGGCGGGATAAGCGTAATCACCCGCACTTTCGACAAGCTGCATGGTGCCGCTGGAGTCGGGAACCTGCACCGTTTTACGCATGGAC
>CAKUKT010000104.1 GCA_934663655.1 uncultured Victivallaceae bacterium | reverse complement strand
GCGTCGCGAATTATTCTGATTGTATTGATAATTATCTTTGGTGCCGGTTTCGTGGTGCTGATGAACCATCTCTTCACCACTCAGCCGCTGATCCGCGATCTCTTTTCCGGTTCTTCCGGCGAGGTTTTCGGCGAGGTGGCGGAGAACTCCGAGGCGAGTATTGCCCGGCGCAATCTCTCGGCCGCGTGGGTGTCGATGATGATCTTCTCGGTGATAACCGCGCTGCAGATCCTCGCGCTCGGGATCGGATTCGCGGTGGTGAGCGGCATCCGGCACAGCCAGGAATCAGCGAAACTCAAGCTCCGTCGGCTCGACAATGCGGAAATTTTCTTCGATGTGCCGTTGTATGTCGGTCTTTTCGGGACGGTGTCGGCCTTTCTGGTGATGACCTTCTCGCCGCAGAGCAGCCGGTTGATCGCCTACAGTTCGACGCTGATCGGTATTATTTTCAGTCTGCTGCTGCGGCTGGCGTTGCAGTATCCGCTGCGCCAGCGGCTGATTTCCGGCAGTGACGGCAACGGAGGTTCCGGCAAGTGAATCGTTCGATACTGATTGTTATCTGCGATTTTCTGGTTTCGGCCATGCTGTCGATGATGACCGGGATGGTGCCGGCGCATACCGGCGGCACCGGGGTTGGGCTCGACGCGAACACCACCCGGCTGCTGCTTTCGGAACTGGAAAACCATCGTCGGGAACTTGAACGTACCCGCGCCCGGCTCCGCGAGGCGGCCGCGCGGCTCGGCGAAACCCCGGAGCGCGAAGCCGAACTCAAGCGGCTTGCCGAGGAGATCGCCGCCAACCTGCGCAAGAGCGCCGCGCTCGAGGAGCAGCTCAAACGAACTCCCGAGAATACCGGCGCGCTGACCCCCGAGGAGTTGCAGCGCCGCCTGGAGGCCGAAATCGAGAAACGGCTGATGACGGAGATCGCGGTTCGGGATCGCGAGGAGGATCTCGCCTCCGCGCGGGATTCGCTGACGGAGACCCGTCAGGAGCTGAAGGATTCGCGCCGTTCTCTGGACGAAATGCGCGAAAGTCTGACGCGGGCGGGGGACAATGTGGTGCGCCTGGCCGATGAAAACCGCGCCATCCGCGCAGAACTCTCCAGCGCCGAAGTCAAACTTACCGAAACCGCCGGCGAACTCAAGCAGACGCAGGAGACCGTCGCCGCGCGCGATGCGGAACTGGCGGGAGCCAAGGAGGCGCTCAAGGAACTCAACGAACGCTTCGGTCAGGTTAACCTGGAGTCGAAAGCACTTCAGAACAGTCTTGCCTTCACCACCGGCAAACTTACCCAGGCGGAGCGCGAGAGCGCCGACTACCGTGACCAGCTGGCGCGGCTGACCCGGCAGTTCAACGCCAGTGAACTGGCCCGTCGGGAGGCGGTGCGGCGCAACGAGGAGATGCAGCAGCTGGTCAAACGGAGCGTGAACGAACTTACTCAGACCAGAAGCGAACTCGAAGAGACCACCGGTGAACTGGAGAAAACCCGCAAGGAGCTCGCCGCCGACCGGGAGACCGCGATCACCGCGACCGCAAAACTCAGCGCGGTGGAGAGCAAACTTGCCGATGCTGAACGCAAATTGCGCAATGACGTGCTCGAAAGTTACAGCTCTTCCGCGGTTCGGCTCGACGTCGGTATCAGTGAGGAACGGATGATGTTCTCGCAGCGCGGCGGGGGAGAATATTTCCTGCCGCTGGTGGAGTTCAACGGCAAGAGCTACCTGGTGGGATCGTTTTCGACGCTGATCGGCGAACTTGACGTGCCGATGACCTTCAACCGGGTGAGCGAATTGTCATATACGGTGTCGCCGCCGGCTGCGGAGGTGAAGTTCGCTCCGATTCGGCTCGCCGGGCCGTTGCTCGCGCTCGGCAAGGATTCCCGGGTGGCCGCGTTCGAGGTGACGGTGCCGGGGCGTACGCCGCTGAAGACGCTGTCGATCGAGGAGCTCAAGAAACGCGGAGTCCAGAATCTCTATCTCTTTAAAACCTCTTCCTTCGGACGGGACAGCGCGGAGCTGACCGGGCGTTGTTCGGTGGATTTCTCCGCCGCGGCTCCCTACCTTTTCATCCGTAACCAGGCGCGGGGGGCCGGAAGCGAACTGCGCGCTGAACCCGGGGATCTGGTGCTGACGCGTGAAGGCGAATTCGTCGGCGTGGTCGTCGCTAACGAGGCCGTCGGATTGATGCGCAGCAATGAGGCCAAAGTGCTGCTCTTCGATCCCGGAGAGGTGTGGAGCAAGGCCACCGCGGTGTCGATTGCCCGGGAACCGGGGCGGGAATATTTCGACGCCTTCACCACCGGGGTGAGAGGACTCAAGGCCCGACAGATCGAACAGAAATAATCCCCGCGACGGGGCGCTTTGCGATGGACCAACCGCCCCGTCGGTACAATGATTCCGGGGGAAGTCGCTGTTCCGGTGGTTTTTAAGTGGAAATCGCCCGGAGGTGGTCGTCAACCCGGGCGGAGAAGCGCATCACTTATGAATGATTCCGGTAAAAAACCGTTGCCCCGGGAGGTTTTCGAAGAAGAACAGACACTGGTTCGTGAACTCTCTCCGGAAGATACCCGGTTGACCGTGGAGGAACTGCGGCAGCTGCTCGGAACGTTGCCGCTCGACAACCTCTCCGATTACGGTGAGTTGCACACCATCGGGCTGGGGGGGATCGGCGCGGTCTTCTCCGCTCACGAACCCGGACTCAACCGCGAAGTGGCGCTGAAAATCCTGCGGCCGGGCGTCCGCAATCAGGCGCGCCGGATCGAAGAACTGATCCGCGAAGCGCGGGCCACCGCCCAGATCGACCATCCCGGCATTGTGCCGGTCTACCGGTTCGGGGTGTTCGGCGATGCCGGGGTCTACTTCTCCATGAAACGGGTGGAGGGAGAGACGCTCCGGACGATTCTGCGCAAACTTCACGAAAACGAGGACGGTTACCGGCGGCGGTACACACTCCGGCGGCTGGTGGAGATTTTTCTTGCCGTCTGCAACGGTGTCGCCTGCGCCCACAACCACGGTATTGTCCATTGTGATCTCAAGCCCGCCAACCTGATGGTCGGCGAATACGGCGAAGTCATGGTCATGGATTGGGGCATGGCCGATTACAAGCCGGAACGCGATCGCTATGCCGGGGCGAAAATGGATATCGAACCCGGTGAAGGCATCGCCCCTCTTTCCGGAGAACCGCGGCATCTCGGGGGCACCCCCTCATTCATGGCCCCGGAACACCTTACAGGTGAGGTCACGGAACCGGGAGAGTTGTCGGATATTTATGCGCTCGGCTGTATTTTGTATTCGATTCTCTGCTGGAGTTCTTCGCCGTTTGCCGGCAACCTGACTCAGGAGGAGCTGGTGCGGGCCGTGGCAACCGGAGATTACCCGCTGCCGCGCCGGGTGGCGCCCCGGGAACAGCCGGCGCCGCGTGAACTGGAGGCGATCTGTCTCAAGGCGATGAACCGTGACCGTACAAAACGTTACGCTGATGTCGATGAATTGATAACCGAACTGAGAAATTACCTGGACGGTTTCCCGGTCAAGGCATATTCCCCGACGCTCTGGTATCGTGCGCTCAAGCTGTTGCGTCGGCGGCCGCTGGTTCCGTCGGTGCTGCTGGCGGCTGCGGTCACCTGGGGGTGTTTCATGAGTTACAATTACATCGCCGCGACGGCGGAGGTCAGTTCGCTGCGCAATCTCGCCGAATACAACTATATCCAGGGGCGGGATTACCTGCGCATCGCCCGAAGCAACTACCGCAAATATGCCGAACTGCTGCTCTCCAGCGACGAGGATCCGCCGATGAACTTCACCGGTGATCTGGCCCGCCAGCTGGCGGAGATGCGTTTCGGTTTTCGGGCGGCGCTGGAGTTCATCTCCCGGCTGCCGGAGTCGCAGCGTCAGAGTACCTCGATCAATCTGATGGTGCGGGATATTTTCAAGAGTTCGTTCCGGCTGATGATGGAGGTGCGCGAAGTCGAACTGCTCAAGCAGGAACTTCAGCAGGCGCGCGGCCGCTGGCGGGAGCTCTACGATTATGCGTTGAAAACCGATCCGGAACTGCAGCGGATGAACCGCGAATTAACCATCGGTATCGGAGAGTTGAAAATCTCCGGAGGGGGAGCCGTCTGGCCGCTGACGATCCGCGACAGCGAGGGTATCGAGGTGATTACTCCCGCTGCCGGCGAGAACGGACGCAACCTCAAACTGCGCAGCGGCTTCTACTGGCTGGACTTCACGGCTCCCGACGGGAAAAACTACACCGTGCCGGCGGAGATTTCCCCGGGGCTGACCAGCGAACTCTATTTCTCGCCGCCGCGGATTGATCCGGAACTCGACCTGGTGTATGTGCCGGGAGGAGAGTTCCGGCTGATGCGTTCCGGGCGCAACGACTCGATCGGGCGTCGGCGTCTGCCCGGTTATCTGATCTCCCGCGGTGAAGTGAATTTCCGACATTACCTGCAGTTCTGGAAATCGCTCACCTCTCCGGAGGAGCGCAACCGTTATCGCGCCTACGTGACCGCCTTCCCGGGGGGGGAGCAGCGGCGGTCGCTGTGGGATGACGACGGCAATCTGGTGCCGCCCTATGCGCTTGATCCGCCGGTGGTGGGGATTTCCGGCGAGGCCGCCGAGGCCTACTGCCGCTGGCTCGGCCGAAAACATGGAATCACGGTGCGACTGCCGAGCCGGCTGGAATGGGAAAAGGCGTTGCGCGGAGTGGATGGCCGCCCGTATTCATGGGGATTTGATTACCGTCCCGATCAGGCGCTGCTGGCTGATTCAGCCGATAAATCGCATTATCCGGTCGGCGCGCCGACTGGTTCGTGGCCGCATGACCGGTCGGTCTACGGGGTGATGGATCTTTGCGGCAATGTCAGGGAACTTCTGCGTCCGGCCGAAGGTGATAAACTCTACCAGGTGGCCGGTGGTTCGTGGATGACTTCGCCGCGGCTGGCTTCGGGTGGGGGATTCCAGTACACCCGGCGCGGCGGCGAAGATATCGGTTTCCGCTACGTGGTGGCGGTGCCGGAGGAAGAAGTGGTGAAGAAAGAATAAAGATGATTGATTTTCAGGGAATATCCAAAAGTTATTATGGTGAATATATCCTCAAGGATGTCTCGGTGCGGATCAACTCCGGTGAAAAGGTCGGAGTGGTCGGTCCGAATGGTTCCGGCAAGAGTACGCTTTTCGGCATTGTGACCGGCACGGTAACGCCCGATTGCGGCAGCGTGGCGATTCCGAAGAACCATCGGCTCGGCATCATGCGGCAGCACATTGCCGCCGAAGAACTGGATCGGACGTTGCTGGAGTTCACCGCGGATGCGATTCCGGAACTGCGCGACTATTCGGCTGAACTGGCGGAGATCGAATTGAAACTCCAGCAGGGGGATTTCCCCGACAGTGATTCCAGCCGGCTGCTGCGGCGTCACGGCGAACTCCAGAGCACCATCGAACATCTCGGCGCCTACCATCTTGATGTCGAGGCTCGGCAGGCATTGAGCAATCTCGGATTTCCGGTCTCGTCATTTGACCGTAAACTCGGTGAGTTCTCCGGTGGCTGGCGGATGCGCGCGGCGCTGGCGCGGGTGCTGATCTCCCATCCCGATACGCTGATGCTCGACGAACCATCCAACTACCTCGACGTCCCCGCGGTCGAATGGTTGTGCCGGTTCCTGAACACCTTTCCCGGGACGCTGATGCTGATCTCGCACGACCGTTTTCTGTTGCGCAAACTGGTCCGGGTGATCATCGAAGTCAACGCCGGGACGGTGACCCGCTATCCCGGCGGTTACGACTACTACCGCACCGAACGGGAAAGCCGGCTGGCTCATCTCGAAGCCTCCAAGCGCAATATCGACCGCAAGAAGGAGCAGATGGAGCGGGTGATCGAGCGTTTCCGTGCCAAGAGCACCAAGGCGGCTCAGGCCAAAAGCTGGCAGAAGAAGCTGGAGAAGATCGAGGATGTGGAACTTCCGGATTCGCTCAATTACCAGGGGGAACTGCGTTTCCCGACGCCGCCACCCGCCGGGGTTGAGGCGATCCGGCTCGAGAAGATCAGTTTCGGATATAGTCCGGATCGGCTGTTGTTCAAGGAGTTCGATCTGACGATCGATTCCGGGGAGAAGGTGGCGGTCATCGGCTTCAACGGGCGCGGCAAGTCGACGCTGCTCAAATTGATGACCGGGATATTGAAACCGCTGTCGGGGCGGGTGGTGTCGGGGCATCATACGGTGATCGGTTATCAGGCGCAGGAGTTTTCGGAACTGCTCAACGACGAACTGACCGTCTATGACGCCGCACGGCTGGCACTCCCGGCCGGAGCCTCAACCGCCAATCTGAACAATGTGCTCGGTTCATTCGGCTTCTCCGGAGAGGCGACGAAAAAACCGTGCGGTGTGCTTTCGGGCGGCGAACGCATCCGGCTGCAGTTCGCGCGGATCTTCGTAAATCCGCCCAATTTCCTGATTCTCGATGAACCGACCACGCACCTCGATCTGGCGGCGCGGGAATTGTTGCAGCGGGCGCTGGTCGAATACCGCGGCACCATCTGCTTTGTCAGCCATGATATTGAATTTGTCCGCAATGTCGGAGCCACGGTGGTGGCGCTCGAGGAGAACGGGCCGCGCAAATACTTCGGCAATTACGACTACTATCTGGAGAAGTCCGCCGCCGCCGCGGCAGCCAATCCGGTTCCGGCTGCCGCCGCCCCAGATCCGGAGGGGGCGGTGGAAACCGCCCGGGATCGTCGGCGCGCCCGGGCCCAGGCGCGTAACGCGCTGGCCGGCGATTTGCGCCGGGCGCGCGAACGGGTCGCCGCGCTGGAGGCGGAACTGGATACCGCGTCGGAGAAACGGCGGGTGCTGATCGGCAAACTCTCCAGCGGCATGAAACTCGACTTCGCCACGCTGCGCCGGGAACTGGCCGCGGTCGAGAAGCGGATCGGAGAGATTGAGACGGAGTGGGAGAGCGCTGCCGCCGAATCGGAGGCGCTCCGTCAGGAAAACGAGCGGATCCACCAGGAACTGCGGGCATGAAGCTTTTCATCGACACCATCACCGACGCCGCCTGGAATCTCGCGCTCGAGGAGGTGCTGGTCCGCGATTTTCCGGAGGCGTTCTTCATGTTGTGGCGCAACGCTCCGGCGGTGATCGTCGGCCGCAACCAGAACAGCTTCGCCGAGGTCAACGCCGAAGTCGCCGCCTCCCGGGGAATCGCGGTGGTCCGGCGGCTCTCGGGCGGCGGCGCGGTCTACCACGATCTCGGCAACGTCAACTACACGATTGCCGATCGCCGCGATGAATCATTCACGCGGCCGATGGCCGACTGTGCCCGGCCGATGGTGGAGGCACTGCGGGATTTCGGGATTGCGGCGGAGTTCTCCGGGCGCAACGACATTGTGGTCGGCGGGCGGAAGATCTCCGGTATCGCCCGCGGGGCGGCCGGACGGCGGACGTTGTTTCACGGGACGTTGCTCTTTGACGCCGACTTGTCGGTGCTTTCGGAGGTGTTGAATCCGGATCCGGAAAAGATCGCGGCGCGGGGCATCAAATCGGTGCGTTCGCGGGTGATGAACATCAGGGAACTTCTGCCGGAGCTGGATACGGAGGAGTTTATCCGGCAGTTGTCGTCACGCCTGTCGGCGGCGGCGGGGATTTCCGGGGCGAGTCCGATTCCGGATGAGTTCATTGCCGCCGCTTCGGAACTTGCCGACCGCAAGTACCGGACGCGGGAGTGGAATTACGGTTCACCGACGCCGTTTTCATTTCGCAGTCGCCGCCGGTTCGGTTGCGGCGGGGTGGCGGTGGAACTGGAAGTCGAGTCCGGCCGGGTACAGCGGGCGTCGATCAGCGGCGATTTCTTCGGGGTTCGGCCGGTTGACGAGCTCGCCGCCCGGCTGGTCGGCTGCAGATTCGAATCCGCGGCGCTCAAGACGGCCGCCATCGGGATGGCCGATATCGGGGAATTTATCGAAAATCTTTCCCCGGAGGAGTTTGCCGAACTCTTTTCCGGTATTGCATAACTTCGCTGCTGGTGCTATATTATCAAAATTAATATTTGCAGCCAACTGCGGAGCACATACCATGCCCGAATTAAGAAACATTGCGATTATCGCCCATGTCGACCACGGTAAAACCACGCTGGTCGACCAGATTATCCGTCAAGCCAAACTT
>CAKUKT010000103.1 GCA_934663655.1 uncultured Victivallaceae bacterium | reverse complement strand
GCTCCGGACATCCGGAATTTGCGTGCAGCACATCGGGAGTGAGGGAACTCCGGGAGGAGGAACTTCCGGCGGCAGTGGCGGCAGATCGTGAAACGTTCGGTTTTGAGCGCGCCGCGTTGCTTGAGATGAACTACCGGGCGAACCCCCGCGGTTCGCTGGTGGCGGTTGACGCCACCGGTGCATTCACAGGATTTTCCCACGCCCGGAACGGCCGGATCATGCATCAGATATCGGCATTATCCGCAGATTCGGCGGCAACAGCGCTGGCGCTGGCAGCATTGCGAACCGCGACCGATCCGGGGGCGAAAAGTTCGCTTGTCGTGTACGATTTTCAGCTGGAATTTCAGGACGGGCTCGTCACCGCCGGATATACACGTGCCCGGGAGATGATTGAAATGGAATACGGTCTGCCCGGGAAGAGGCCTTCAAGCCGTTATTTTGCGGTGTGGGGCGGCGACCTGGGATGAATTTCATGAAAACAACCAACGAAAGCGAAGGAAAAGATGAAGATCACCGGTACCTTTCTTGACGAAATCAGCCATGACATTCCCCATCAGAACTGGGGTCCGGTGGAGTGGGATCGCGACTTTGCCAGCATGAAGCGCATCGGCATCGACACCGTGATTCTGATCCGGTGCGGTCACAAGCGTTTTATCACCTATCCGTCGCGAGTACTGGAGAAGGATCAGCATTGCTTCCATCCGCCGCTCGATCTGGTGGAACTCTTCCTTTCGCTTGCGGAAAAATATTCGATGCGGTTTTACTTCGGCACCTACGATTCCGGGAAGTACTGGATTGAGGGCGATTTCCGGAGCGAAGCGGCGATCAGCCGGCAGGTGGTCGAGGAGGTATGGGAGAAATATGGTCATTACTCCTCATTCGGCGGCTGGTACCTCTCAAGCGAAATCAGCCGCAGAACCGCCGGAGTAGTGGAACTCTACGCCGATCTCGGCCGCTTCTGCAAAGAGATTTCCGGTGGGCTGCCGGTGATGATCTCTCCGTTCATACAGGGGGTCAAGGCGGTCAGCGCGAACTCCGGAGAAATCCGCGGCAACAGCAGTATCGGGCTGGAGGAACATGAACGGGAGTGGAACAACATTCTCTCCGAACTCCGGGGAGCAGTCGATGTGGTCGCGTTTCAGGACGGTCACTGCGATTACGACGAACTTCCCGACTACCTGCGAGTAAATCAGGCTCTTGCCGCCAAATATGGAATGGAGAGCTGGACCAATTGCGAAAGTTTCGACCGCGACATGCCGATCTAGTTTCTGCCGATCTAGTGGGAAAAACTGCTGCTCAAGCTGGAGGCGGCGCGCGCCGCGGGGATTTCGAAGGCGATCACCTTTGAATTTTCACATTTCATGAGTCCCAACTCCTGCTATCTGCAGGCGCACGGTCTCTACGACCGCTATTGCGAATACTTCGGGATTGCGCACTGAGTATGTGAGACGAGGCACGATGGGGGAAACTTCGGAGAGGAAATTGTCGGCGTTCGCTGCCCGGCTCGGGATTTCGACGCCGACGCTCCGCAATTGGCGCCGCACCGGAGTTATCGATGAGCCGGCCGATTCCGAATTCTGGAGTGCAAAGGAGCAGCGCCGGATCATCCGTCAACTGGCGGCCGAGGGGCGTCTGACCAGCGGGGCGAACCGGCTGCTGCTCAATCGCCGCGCCTCCTCCCCCTCCCCTCTGCCCGCGACCCGTGCCGACGGCGAAGCGCTGGCGCCGGAAGCGCTGCTGGCGCTGCTGTCGGCCCGGCTTCTCATCGACGCCGGACTGCTGGGGCTCGGCTGGCGGCGCCACCCCGGCAGCCGGATCGCCCGTTCGCTGACGGCCTGGTGGGATCGGTGGAACCTCCGGGAAAGCGATCTTGAACTGGTGGATAATTTTGATTTTGCCGCTGGAACCGACCTGCTCGGAGAGATCCACCAGGCCCAGCAGAGCGAGGGGAGACGCGCCCGTTCCGGCATCTATTACACTCCCTTCACGCCGGTCGGCAGCGACGAAACCATCCCGCCGGGGCGGCGGGTCTGCGATCCCTGCTGCGGTTCGGGTGCGCTGCTCTGGAGCTGGCTTTCTCCGGATGCCGATTCCGCGGAGGTGTTCGCGTTTGACATCGACGAGACCGCACTGAGAATCTGCGAAGTGAATGCGGCGCTTTTTTTCAGAGATCCGGATCACCGGGTCACGCTGCGCCGTCGCAACCACCTGACCAGATATCCCCGCCGTCTGCCGGAAGCGCCATTCGACTGGATCGTCACTAATCCGCCCTGGGGAGCGCGATGCGCGCTGCCGGATGCGGTGGACTCGTTTGAACTTGCGGTGCTCAATTCGTTCAAGCTGCTCAAAACCGACGGTGAACTCCGGGTGCTGTTGCCGGGGGCGTTTCTCAACATCAAACGTCACGCCCGGCTGCGCCGCCGGCTGCTCGAACGCGGTACAGTCACAATTCACCGGCAGATCTCCGGCTTTCCGGGCGTGATGTCCAGCCCGGTGCTGGTGGCCTCATCCCCGCGCAACGCCGGAACCCTCACCCTCCATCAGGCGGAAACGACCCACACCTTTTCCCCGGCCGCACCGGAATACCGCTTCACGCTGGACGCGGCGGCCGGCACCCCGGAACGGCGTATTCTGGACAAAATCGACGCCGCCGGCGGAATTACTCTGCGCGACAACGCGGTGTTCGGACTCGGCATCGTCACCGGCGACAACCGCCGTCTGCTGTTGCAGACTCCGCATCCGGGGGCGGAACCGGTATGGCGCGGCCGGGATATCCAGCCCTTCCGGCTTACGACTCCGGATCGCTTTCTGTACTTCACCCGGGAAAAATTCCAGCAGTGTGCTCCGGAATCGCTGCTGCGGCAGCCGAAGATCATCTATCGTTTCATCGCCCGGCGTCCGATCTGCGCGATCGACCGGGGGGGGATACTGACGCTCAACAGCGCCAATTTCTTTATTCCCGGGGTGCCGGGGATGAGCTGGGAGGCGCTGACGGCGCTGCTGAACAGCGAAATTTACGCCTTTGTGTTTCTTCGACGCTGTCCGACATTGAAAATTCTCCGCCGTCACCTCGAAGCATTGCCGCTGCCGTACCTCTCCGCCACCGCGACGGCGGAGCTGACCCGGCTTCACGACGAATGCGCGGCCGGAGGTTCAACCGAAGAACTCGATCTGGCAGTTGCCCGGTTATTCAAGATCAGCGAGAATGAGCTTGAGTTCATTATTGAACACAACCGCGCCGCCACTAACGGAGAATCATGAAAACAATCCGGATATCCCGCCATCCTGCCGGAATCGTCGTCATCGCCGCCCTGCTGCTCGCGGCGGCGACGTGGCTGTTGCCGCCGGGCGCAGTCTGGATAACCGACAACGGCAACAAGTATATCGTGATGCGCAACGTGCTGGAAACCGGTTCGCTGGCGATCGAGAGCGCTGAACCGGAATTTTTCCCGCGGGGCGGCTTTCATTTTCTGCGTTACCGGGACGGCATCCACTCGTTTCATGCACCGTGGTTTGCGCTGCTCTCCGCACCGTTCTACCGAATTTTCGGTGAACGCGGAGTAGTGGTTCTGCCGCTGCTCTCGCTGCTGGCCCTGCTCGGAGTGTTCCAGTACCTCTATCGGAACCGGCTGCTGACGCTGCTGCTCGCCCTGGCCACGCCGCTGTGGTTCTATTCGCTGCTGCTGTGGGAGATGGTTCCGGCCGCGCTCATCACCTTGATGGGTGCGGCACTGGTGATTTTCCGCGCCGCATCCGGCGAGGATCGCTTTTCCGGGACGGTGTTCGCCGGCGGCGCCATCCTCGGCTGCGGGCTCTGGCTGCGCGAAGAACTCTACATCGCCGCCGCCGCCCTCACCCTCGCCATGCTGCTGTGCCGACGGTGGCGGGGCGCGCTTGCCCTGTTCGGCGGTTTCGTCGTTGCGGCAGCGCCGCTCTGGCTGACCAATCTGCTGTGCTTCGACCACATTCTCGGCCTGCACGGCCGCTATTACTACCTCAACAACCGCCCCGCCGGCTTCTCGCTCCTCGAGGAGTTGACGGGCACAATCTGGAATTACTATCATCATCTGCTGCGTTTCGATGTCGATGTCCGGGGCGGAGCGCTCAATCTCCTCGGTCCACTCGCAACAGCAGCAGCGGTGGCTGCCGGTGCAGCCCGGAAACCGCATGACTGGCGGGTTTTCAAATTTGCCGCCCTCATGTTCAGCGGTTTGGCTGGAGTGATCTGTGCCGGAATGCTCTTCACTCATCCCGCTCCGGCGCTGGCAACTGGGATGACCGCCGGACTGTGGAGTTCGGTGCCGTTGTTCGGCGGCTTTCTGATCAACTGGCGGCCGCTGCTGTGCTCCCGATCCCCCCGCGTCCGCCTGACTGCCCGCTTCGTCACGATCTGCGTGCTGGCGGCGCCACCGCTTTTCACCCGCAACGATATCGGACTCACCTGGGGAGCACGCCATTTTCTGATGATTATGCCGTTCCTGCTCGTACTCTCATGGCGCGGCATCGTCATGGCCGGTTTCGGGCGTCGTCGGTTTGTCACCGTCCTCACCGCAGTGACGGCGGGAGCGCTGCTGATTGAAATCTGGGGGTTTACGACCCTGCGCACGGTGACCCGGGAAAACCGGGCGGCGGAGGAGTTCATCGCCGGTTTTCCGTCGCAGGTGGTGGTGTCGGACATCTTCTTTCTGCCGGAACAAACTCCGCGGTTGTTTTTCTCCCGCCAGTGGCTCGGCATCGAAAATGATGCTGACGGCGAAGCGCTCCTCCATCACCTTGAGGAACGCGGCGTTGACCGTTTTACGCTGGTGCTCTCGCCCCGCTTCCGACGCATTTCCGATGCCACGCTCGCGAAAATTCTGACCAGCTATCCACCCGTTGCGGAACCGGTTGCGTTCAGCTACCCGAACGGCGGCGGCATCATGGAACTCCTGGCGGTCGAATGCCGCCGTTCCGGGGAGTGACCCGCCCTCCCCCCCGACGGCTTCGTTACCGACCTCAGCCGCCACCACGACCGTCCGCCATCTGCAAAAAAAACCGGCCCCGCCGGAGGGCGGGACCGGTTTTTCCGGTCGGTAAATTGATCACTCAATAGGAACCGAGGCGCACCGATTTGACTTCGATCACCCCGCCGATCGAACTTGACCCGTAACCGAAACTGAGCCGCGGTCCGAGGTCGGTAACCGGTTCAATCACCAGGTCGCCGACCGGAGTATCGTCAACCCAGAGGCGTGCCCGCCGGGAAACCGTATCGAGCAGGAAGCGGAGTTTGAAAAATTTTCCACAGTCTACCGGCAGCGGCAGCGTACCCAGTGTACCGCGGATATTCTGCGAATCGGCGATAATAATCGCTTCGGTTTTCTCTTCACCCAGCCCGGCGACGCATTCAATGTAAAACCGGTTGTTCCGACCGGCGGGATCGTCATCGGGCAGCACTCGCATCTCGATTTCGCAAAGCACATTTTTACCGAGCGAATTGAGCTTGGCCGTGTCGTTGAAGCGGATCACGCCACCGTTTTCCCGGCGGTGATCGAGACGCAGGGCGCCGTCAACCAGCGTCGCCGCGGTCGCGGAATAGGGGTTGTTCCACCCCTGCGTTTCCGGACGCCCCCGGGCGGCGTCGAAAAGCACCTCCCAGCCGGTAAATTCACTGAAACGCTTGAGCAACGAAGCATTATCCGGGTCAGCGGAGGGCGCCGGAGGCATTGCACCACCGGCCTGAACCGCGAAACAGGCGGAATTTTCCGTACCGAGACCGAGTTCCTGACAGATCAGCCTCGCCATCTCCTGGTGGCCGCGGGGGCCGGGATGAAGGTGTTCGGGCAGCCAGAAAAGTTCCACCGCGGGATCGGAGGCATGTTCGCGCCAGTAGCGTTCGTGATCCACCAGAATGCAGTCGCGCCGGGCGGCGACGTCGCGGATCACCTCGTTGTAGGCGGGAAATTCCTGATAACGCTTGACGTAGTCGTGTTCCCACTTGGCGGAGGGATTGCGCAGGAGGCGCATGGTATTGTAGGTCATCAGCACCGGGATGGCGCCGTCATTGCGCACCCGGTCGACGAGGGTTTCGAGGTTGGCGCGAAAACGGTTGATGTCGGCGTCCGGCAGCACGATGTCATTGGCGCCGATCAGAATCACCACCACCGCCGGTTTGTAGTCGCCGACCTGCCATGCGTACTGCCCGGGATCGACCAGGTGGGTGCTCGAATAACCGCTGTTGCCGGAATTGATCACCGTGTCAAACAGCACCGCCTTTTCCCAGCGCAGCCGCTCCTGAAAAATCTCCACGAAGTTCCGCCAGCCGGCGGTGTGGGCACACCCGTGGGTGATCGAATCACCGTAGAAAACCCACCGCCAGTTGCTCCTGGACTGCTTGAAATCAGCACTGGTGTTCTGAAAATGTTCGGCGATTTTCGCGCGGTCGGCATCCGCTTTTTCGCCGCCGTGTACTCCGAATCCCATCGCAACGGCGACGAACGCCGCCAGAAAAATCGCTGGTTTCATTTGAAGGTGCTCTCCACTGTCAGTTGGTTTTCAGCGCGGCTCCGGAATTGGTGTAATAGACGTGAATCCCGAATTGATGAGCCTCCTCACCGCTGTAGGCGGCGGCGTGACCGTCGAGAAACGCGACATTGCCCCGGTTGCCGTGATTCTCCGCGTAGATGCCGCCCTGCCCGCCCGAGGTATTCGGCGTATCGAAGCTGAAAATATGCCATCCATACCAGAAATCCGGAGCGACAATCAGTCCAACATCCTGAAGCACATTGACGATGCCGGGATTGACGGCGCGCTTGGAATTCATCACGTAAAGCTGATCGCTGGGCCAGGTACTTTTATTGTAGGTGAAAACTTCGGTTTTGTCGTAACCGAGTTCATTCACATCGTTCTGACCGGTATTGCCCAGCAGTCCGAGCCAATCGGTGAAGCCGTACACCGCGCCCTCCTTTTTCGACTTGGTGCAGTAGGGAAGCGGCTGTTTCCAGCTGTTGTTGTCGTTGGGCATCGCGTAAATCGCTTCTCCCCACCAGTTGTATTTAACTCCGCTGCCGTAATATGCCCGACTGTGAATGGTGTCGCGGTTGGAGTTGAGATAAAGCGCAATCTCGGTCATATTTTCTTTTTGACGGGATAGACAGGTTGCCTGTGACGCCCGTTCGCGCGCCTGAGCCAGAGCCGGCATCAGTATCGCGGCGAGAATCGCGATGATCGCAATCACCACCAGCAGTTCGATCAGCGTAAAACGACCGAGTGGAGAAAACCGTTGCAATCCCCCTCCTCCGGAACCGTAATCACTGCTGCTCCGACCGGCGGCGCTTTCTTTTGACTGGAAACGGAAAAAGATCGATTTTCTCATGGCGGTTCTCCCGGCTTTCATTATGCGGAAATTTCCGGTATACTCCGGCTTGTTTCTGTTATAATTATAGTGGAAAATCGATGGTTATGAAATGGCCGAATTTGGAAAAAAGATGTATAATTCTATCCATGCCGGTAAAATCAGTTGATGATGCAGTCATATATCTGCCCCGTCGCCCTCCGGCTCCTCCACAAAAAAAATCCGCCCGTGAACAAGGAGTACGGGCGGAGCTGCGAAGAAACCAGGAGGCTGGAGTGATTATTCCACGCCGTGACGGAGGAAGTGCCAGACCACATATTTACGTTGTTCGGCGGAGGTGCGGCTCGAGAACAGACTGAAAATGTACGAAGCCGCCATCGCGGTGAACGAAGTGATCAGTCCGAGGAACATGAACCCGATCCGTTCCTGCGGCGGCAGCAGCAGATAGCGGAACACCGAGAGATAAACCGCCACCGGCAGCGCGACGATCAGACCGAAAATCATCGCCCGGCTGTCCACCCGACGGGTGAGCAGTCCCATCATGAAGATCGCCGAGGAGAATGATCCCAGCACGCCGAGACAGAAATTCGACACCTCGAGCAGCGGAATCTCCCGGTCGTGGAAGATCAGCAGCACAGCGACGCCGAAAATACAGGTCCCGGCGCCGATAATCAGGGTAACCGTTTTGGCGGCGCGCAGGTAGTGGGCTTCATCCCGGTTCCGGATCAGCAGCCGTTGATAGACGTCTTTGATGAATACGGTACTCAGAGAGTTCTGCACCGAGTCGACCGTGGACATTACCGCCGCCAGCACGCCCGCCGCGAGCATCCCGCGGAAGCCGATCG
>CAKUKT010000102.1 GCA_934663655.1 uncultured Victivallaceae bacterium | reverse complement strand
CGCGTAACCGACGCGGGCGGCACCCGGGATCAGTGACGACCGACGAAGCGCGGTCAGTCGGCGTTCCGCCTGTGCCGGAAAAACCGATGATTTTCGGAATTCCGGCTGTGATATCAATTTTCTTCGTGCAAACAGGAAGACCCCAGAGAAAATGAACAACTATCCGCTCGAAACCATCCGCCACAGCGCGGCCCATGTGATGGCCGCCGCGGTGAAACAACTCTACCCCGACGCAAAATTCGACATCGGTCCCGCCACTGAAAACGGCTTCTACTACGATTTCGACCTCGAACACCGCCTGGTCGCCGAGGATCTCAAGGCGATCGAAAAGGCGATGAAGAAGATCATCGGCCGCAAACTTCCCTTCGAACGGCTCGAAGTCAGCCGCGAAGAGGCGAAAAAAATGCTGGCCGGGCAGGATTTCAAACTTGAACGGCTTGCCGACATCCCCGAAGGCGAATCGATCACCTTTTATAAGACCGGCGATTACCTCGACCTCTGCCGGGGGCCCCACGTGGACAACAGCGGCGAAATCGGCGCGGTCAAACTGACCGCCATCGCCGGCAGCTACTTCCGCGGCGACGAGAAGAACAAGATGCTTCAGCGCATCTACGGCACCGCCTTTCCGACCGAGGAGGAGCTCCGCGACCACCTGCGCCGGCTCGAGGAGGCGGCGAAGCGCGACCACCGCAAGCTCGGAGTCGAACTCGACCTTTTCGGCTTCTCCGATCAGGTCGGGCCGGGCCTGGTGCTCTGGCATCCACGCGGCGCCCTGATCCGCCATCTGATCGAAACCTACTGGAAGGAAGAGCACTACAAAAACGGTTACGAACTGCTCTACACCCCGCACATCGGTCAGAGCACCCTCTGGGAAACCAGCGGTCATATCAACTTCTACCGCGACGGCATGTATTCGCCGATGCAGATCGATGAAAAGGATTACTTCGTCAAGCCGATGAACTGTCCCTTCCACATCGAAATCTACCAGTCTCGTCTGCGCAGCTACCGTGAACTGCCGCTGCGCTGGGCTGAACTCGGCACCGTCTACCGGTATGAAAAGTCCGGATCACTGCACGGACTGATGCGCGTCCGGGGCTTCACGCAGGATGATGCCCACATCATCTGCACGCCGGAATCGATCGAGGATGAAATCGCCGAAGTGCTCCGTTTCAGTCTTGAAATCAATCGTTCGTTCGGCTTCACCGAGATCAAGCCGTACCTTGCGACCCGGCCGGAAAAGGCGGTCGGCGAACCGGAACGCTGGGCCAAAGCGATCGATTCTCTCGAAAAAGCGGTGAAGAAGTGCGGCCTTGAATGCGAAGTCGACGAGGGAGGCGGCGCCTTTTACGGACCGAAAATCGACCTCAAGATCCGCGACGCGATCGGCCGGGAATGGCAGACGACCACGATTCAGTTCGACTTCAACCTGCCGGAACGTTTCGATATGACCTATGTCGGCGTGGACGGCAAAAAACACCGTCCCTACATGGTTCACCGGGCGCTGCTTGGGTCGCTGGAGCGTTTCTTCGGCATTCTGGTCGAACACTACGCCGGCGCCTTCCCGCTCTGGCTGGCGCCGGAACAGGCGCGCGTGCTCGCGATCACCGAAAACCAGTGCGAAGCGGCGATGAAAACCCGCGACGAACTCCGCCGCCGCGGCTTCCGCGTCGAAGCCGATGTGCGCCCGGCCAGCCTCGGCGCCAAGATCCGCGAGGCCAGGCAGGAACGGGTTCCCTACCTGCTGGTGATCGGTGAACGCGAAGCGGCGGAAGCGGCATGTTCGGTGAGAACCCGCCGCGAAGGCGAACTCGGCGTGATGCCGATCGCCGAAGTTGCCGAAAAAATGCGTAACGAGGTTGACAACAAGCTGGTTTAGCGCTATTTTATATCTCTGACACCGTGTAAACGGACTGTCGGAAGACGAGCATGCGTTTCCCCTCCGAATGGCGGAGGGGGTAGATTTCCGGTTGGAAGGAGGGTGCTGCTATAGCTAAGTTGTTGAAACCCAATGATCGGACCATCACCTTCGATGAGGTGAGGCTGATCGGAGCCGAAGGCGACCAGCTCGGTGTTGTCGCTTATGCCGAAGCAAAACGTCTTGCCGCGGAGGCGGGAATGGATCTGGTGATGGTATCGGATCGTTCGACGCCGCCGGTGGTGCGGATCATGAACTTCGGGAAGCTGCGTTACGAACAGAAGAAGAATCTCAAGGCGCAGCGGCGAAATTCCGCGGCTCAGAAGGTCAAGGAAGTCAAGTTCCACATCAACATCGACCAGCACGATTACGAGACCAAAATCAAGCATGCCCTGGATTTTCTGGGGAAGAAGTTCCGGCTTAAAGTAACTCTGGCGCTCCGGGGGCGGGAAATGGCCCACCAGGACATGGCCTTCGAGCTGATGAACAAGGTGACGCAGGAGCTCACCCCGTTCGCTGAAGCCGACGGCGCGCCGAAGCTGCTCGGAAGAAATATCTCTGTTAACTTCGCTCCGAAATAGTTCCGGAGCGACGCGACGCGGCGGGTGAACGCATTGACCCGTCCGGCGCGAAATCACCAAAACCCGAAAACGGGGAAAGGAAAAAAAACAATGCCGAAGCTCAAAACGAGAAAGTGTGCCGCCAAACGGCTCAAGCAGACCGGCACCGGGAAGTTCCGCCACAACAAGGCGGGCGCCCGTCACCTCAAAACCTGTAAGAATGCCAAGCGCAAGCGGCGTCTCCGTCAGGACGCGCCGATTTCGCCCGCCGAGAGCAGCCGGATCAAGGCCGCGCTGCCGTATGGTCTCTGAAACGAAGGAAAGGAGTTGAAAGATGTCGAGAGTCACTTATGCCGTTCCTTCGCGCAAGCGTCGCAAACGGGCGCTCGAGCAGGCCAAGGGTTTTTACGGTAACAGCAGCCGCAACATCCGCACCGTCTACGATGCGGTGGACAAGGCGCAGAGCCACGCGTTCGTCGGCCGCAAGCAGAAAAAGCAGCAGTACCGCGCGCTCTGGATTGTGCGCATCAATGCCGCCTGCCGCGCGCTCGATGTGAGCTACAGCCGATTTATGAACGGGTTGAAGAAGGCCAATATCGAGCTTAATCGCAAGGTTCTGGCCGATCTCGCGGTCCGCGAACCCGTGGAGTTCAAGGCGCTGGTCGAGAAGGTCACCAAAGCCTGAAATTCCTGAATGATCGGTTCTGACAGCTTGATGTTGGTGGCTTCACCAGTGTCAAGCTGTTTTTTATTTTTTTTGGGAAAGACAATATCATCATGAACAAAATAATCGAAGCTGTCAATGCCGCGATCGCCGATGCGGTGGCCCGCGCCGCCGCCGCGGACAATCCCGGTGCGATCGAAGCCGTGCGTATCGAATACCTCGGAAGAAACGGTCTCTTCCCCGCCCTTTCGCGGGAGATGGGCTCGGTGCCCCCCGATGAACGCCGCGAGACCGGCAGCGCTTTCAATCGCGGCCGGGAACGCATTCAGCAGGCGCTCGACGAGGCGACCACCCGGATCAGCCGCGCCGCCGATTCCGCCACCGCCATTGACGTTACGCTGCCGGGACGCCGCCTTCCCCTCGGAAGCAAACATCCGATCAGCCGGATCGCCGCCGAATGTGTGGAGATCTTTCGCGGCATGGGATTCATTCCGATGGGCGGCCCGGAAATCGAGGATGTCTACCACAATTTCGACGCGCTCAACACCCCCGCGGATCACCCGTCGCGCGATCCGCAGGATACCTTCTATTTCCCGGACGGGCGGATTCTGCGTTCCCAGACCAGTCCGGTCCAGATCCGGGTCATGGAAACCCATGAACCGCCGATCCGCATCGTCGCTCCCGGTCGGGTATTCCGGCGCGACACCCCCGACGCCACTCACGGTATGAACTTCCACCAGATCGAAGGACTCAGCATCGACCGGGGAGTGTCGATGGCCGATCTCAAAAGCGTGCTTCAGGCGTTTGCGCATGAGATGTTCGGTCCGGAGGTGAAGATCCGCCTGCGGCCCCACTTCTTCCCATTTACCGAACCGAGCGTCGAATATGACTTCAGTTGTGTCGTCTGCGGCGGCAAAGGGTGTTCCACCTGCAAAAATTCCGGATGGATCGAAATCGCCGGCGCCGGAATGGTCGATCCCGCCGTACTCAAAACGGTCGGCTACGACCCGGAAATCTGGAGCGGATACGCTTTCGGCATGGGTATCGAACGGCTCGCCATGCTCCGCTACCGGATCCCCGATCTGCGGCTGCTCTACGAGAACGACGTCCGTTTCCTTGAACAATTCTGACCGGTTCTCCCGGCTTCAACAGGTACAATCATGAATATATCCCGTAAATGGCTTTCGGATTACATCAACATCGAATGCGATGACGCCACACTCTGTGAGCGCCTCACCATGGCCGGAATTGAAGTGGAGGCGATCGAAAGTACCTCCACGATTCCGAATACCGTGGTGGCGGCGGAAATTCTCTCCCGCGAACCGCACCCGGATTCCGATCATCTTTCGGTATGCCGGGTCTTCGACGGCAGTTCCGAACTTCAGATCGTCTGCGGCGCTCCCAACTGCGACGCCGGCGCGATCGTGCCGCTGGCCCCGATCGGAACCGTCTTCTCCACTCCTGAGGGGGAGTTCAAGATCAAGAAGTCGAAACTGCGCGGCGTCGAATCCCACGGCATGCTGTGCAGCGCCGCCGAACTCGGTATCTCCGATGATCACAGCGGCTTGCTGATCCTCGATGCCGCCACCGCCCCCGGGACTCCGCTCACCCGGCTCTATCCCGGCGATGCGAAAATTGAAATCGAAGTCACTCCGAACCGCCCCGACTGGCTCTCGATCTGGGGCGTGGCGCGCGACCTCGAATGTCTGCTCGACACCGAAGCGAAACTGCCCGAAGTCGAACTTGAAGACAACGCCCCGGAAATCCCCGGTCTCGTGACCGTCGAGGAACCTGAACTGTGCCCCCGTTACATCGGACGGGTCATCGAAGGGGTGAAAATCGGCCCTTCGCCGGAGTGGATCGTCAAACGGCTGGAGAGCGTCGGCATGCGTTCGATCAACAACGTCGTCGACGTCACCAACTTCATCCTGATGGAACTCGGTCAGCCGCTCCATGCGTTCGACCGTGACAAACTCGCCGGCGGCCGCGTCGTGGCGCGCCGCGCCAGAGCCGGGGAGAAAATCGTCACCCTCGACGGCAGCCAACTTGAACTCTCTCCCGATAACCTGGTTATCGCCGATGCGGAAAAACCGATGGCGCTGGCGGGGATCATGGGAGGTGAATATTCCGGCGTTTCCGATGAAACCACCTCAATCCTGCTGGAAACCGCGATTTTCAACCGGAGCTGCATCCGCGCCACCAGCCGCAAGCTCGGCATCGCCAGCGACTCCAGTTACCGTTACGAGCGCGGTGTCGACGCCGGGATGGCCGAATACGCTTCCCGGCGCGCTGCCCAGCTGATCATCGCCACCGCCGGCGGACATCTTGCTTCGGCGCCCTGCGACGTCGCCGTTCCCCAGCCGGCACGTCCGGAAATCCGCTGTCGTTTCCAGCGGATGCGGGAATTGATCGGTTCGGAAGTCTCCAACGAACGGATGGTGGAGATCTTCCGGCGGCTCCGACTCGAAGTCCGGGAAATCACCGCCGAATCCTGTATTGTGATCCCGCCCACCTTCCGCGGCGATATCGAACGCGAAGCCGATCTGGTCGAAGAGGTCGCCCGGGTCGACGGCCTCGACAAAATTCCGCTTATCCGGGTCGCGGGCAAATGCTGCCATCCGAGCAGCGAGGATGCGTTTTCGGCCACGGAAACGCTGCGTGACCGGGTGATTGCCGCCGGGTTCCGGGAGTGTATCCATTACAGTATCGTCGGCAAAACCACCGCGCTGCTCGACAGCCGTTTCAGCGAAAGTGATCTGGTGACGCTGGACAACCCGCTGAGTCAGGAGATCGCGGTCATGCGTCCGAGTCTGCTCGGCGTTATGCTCGACGCGGCTGAGCGTAATCTTGCCCGCGGCAACCGCGATCTCGCGCTGTTCGAACTCGACACCTGCTTCTGCGCGAACCCGAAGCTCTTCCCCGAGGAACGACGGGAACTCATGCTGTTGCTCACCGGTCTGCGCCATCCGGAACGTTATTCCGACGAACGCCGGGAAGTTCTCGACTTCTACGATCTCAAAGGACGTCTGGAATCGATTCTGGCGGCGATGAAAATCGGCGATATCCGTTTCAAACCGCTCGACGGCGACCGCCGTTATCGGCCCGGCCATGCCGCGGAGGTGATTATCAACGGCAGAAGTGCCGGTACCTGCGGAGAAATCGCCGCTGAACTTGCGGCGGGATGCCGGACCACCATGCCGATTTTCATCGCGGTTATCGAACCCGGAGTTCTGGCCACCGCCGCCGGAGCGCGCAGCTACAAGGCGCTGGAACTTTATCCGTCGATTTCCCGGGATATTGCGTTTGTCGCCGATGCGAAACTCGACAACGGCGCCATCCGGGATTTCATCCGCCGCTGCAAGGTTCCGCATCTTGAAAGTGTGGAAATTTTCGACGTCTTCACCGATCCGGCGCTCGAAGCAGCCGGACGGCGCAGCCTCGCCTACACCCTCTCCTTCCGCCATCGCGAACGGACTCTCACCGACGTCGAAATCAACGCCGCAGTTGAGAAGCTCCGCGCCCGGCTGGCGGCGGAACTTGGGGTTGAACTGCGATAATATTTATCACCAATTGTGGAGAATGATCTTATGATCGACAAGAACATCGGAACGGTCTACGAGGGAACGCTGGAAGCACGTGATCTCTCCTTTGCCATCGTCTGCGGACGATTCAACAACTTCTTCGTCGCCCGACTGCTCGAAGGCGCCGTCGATACGATCACCCGTCACGGCGGTGACGCAAAAAAGATCAGCGTGGCCTACGTGCCGGGGTCGTATGAGATTCCGTTTGCGGTCAAAAAGCTGCTCGCGAGCGGGAAATATGATGCCGTCATCGCGCTCGGCGTGGTAATTCAGGGTGAAACGCCGCACGCCGGCTACATCAATTCCGAAGTCGCCAAGGCGCTGGCCCAGCTCGGGCTGGAGTTCGGCACCCCGGTCACTTACGGTATGATCACCGCCGACAATCTCGACCAGGCGATCAACCGCAGCGGCGCCAAGAGCGGCAACAAAGGCGTCGACGCCGCCCTCGCGGCGATCGAGATGGCCAACCTCTCCCGGACGATGGAGGAGAAATGCTGACCTCCTCCGAAAGCGGCGAGGTGCCGCGACACGTGAAACGGCTCGGCCGGGAAGTGGCGATGCAGTTTCTCTTCGGTTGCGAAATGCGGGGAGAACTTCCCGGCGCGACCGGATTTGAAGCGATCTTCCCGACGCTGATCGAAACCCTCGGCGTCACCGAGCCGCGGCTGGTGCGTAAAAGCCGGGAATATGCAGTGAAACTCTACACCGAGGTTGCGCTTCACGAAGCCGAGATCAACGCCGCCATCGCCGCCCAGTGCGAACACTGGTCGATGGAACGTCTCTCGGCCGTCGAACGCAACATCATGCGGGTGGCGGTCGCGGAGATGTTCTATTTTGATTCAGTGCCGCCGGTGGTGAGCATCGACGAAGCGGTGGAAATCGCCCGCGATTATTCCGGTGAGGATGCGGGCAACTTCATCAACGGCGTATTGAACGCAATCAAAAATCATCTGCCGGAGAAAAAATAAATGGCTTCGATCTTCTCGATCTTCAAGCGCGGCCTCGAAAAAAGCGCCACCAAGCTCTCGCGGGCGGTATCCGGCCTTTTCACCGGAGTAAAAGCGCACGGCGACGCCAGCTTTGAAGAACTCGAACTCATGCTGATCTCCTCGGATTTCGGAGTTGCCGCCGCCCGCCGGATCGTCGGCGACATCCGCGACCGCTATGAACGCGGCGAAATCGCCACCGGCGCCGATCTGGCGTCAGTAACCAGGGAGATGGTGACGGAAATTCTCCACCAGCATGAACGGCCGATTCATACCGCCGCGCCCGGTTCGCCGACGGTGATTCTGATGGTCGGGGTCAACGGCAGCGGCAAAACCACCACCATCGGCAAGCTCGCATCCCGGCTGGTCGGCGAAGGCAAACGGGTGGTGCTCGGCGCCTGCGACACCTTCCGCGCCGCCGCAGTCGAACAACTTCAGCTCTGGGGGGACCGAACCGGCGCCCAGGTGGTTTCCG
>CAKUKT010000101.1 GCA_934663655.1 uncultured Victivallaceae bacterium | reverse complement strand
GCATAAATCCTTGCGCGGCTCGGACACTGATGCGGCGCTCTACTGGGCGTCGCGAATGCTGGCGGGAGGAGAAGATCCGGTTTATCTGCTTCGTCGTTTGACCCGTTTCGCAGCCGAGGATATCGGGCTGGCCGATCCGCAGGCGCTGCAGCTGGCGATCGCGGCGTGGGATGCCTACGAACGTCTCGGTTCTCCGGAGGGGGAGCTCGCGATTATCGAACTGGTGATCTACCTTGGCACGGCTCCCAAATCCAATGCGGCCTACAAGGCGATGCTTTCGGCGCAGCGCGCGGCGCGTCAGTACAGCTCGCTTACTCCGCCGAAACACATACTCAATGCGCCGACCGGGTTGATGAAGGATCTCGGTTACGGACGCGATTACCATTACGATCACGATGATCCGGACGGATTTTCCGGTCAGAACTACTTTCCGGAGAAGATGGGACGCCAGCGTTTCTACTATCCGGTCGAACGCGGTTTTGAGCGGGATATTTCCCGTCGTCTGGCCTATTGGGAGCGGTTGCGACGCGAAAAAAATCCTCAATAATTTTTGTCAGCCGGGTGATTTTATTTGATATTTACCCCGGTTTGGTGTATAGTTATAGACGAATGAATTGCGCCGTCCGGCCGGAAACCGGGACGCCGTATGGGCTGATGAAGAAAGTTTTTTCTATATAATTTATTGCTAATCAACATAGAGAGGTGCAGAGTGGCAAATCGTAACGATATTCAGCTGTCCATCGACAACTCCCGTTTGGCGACGCGGTTGTCGATCATCGGGGGAATCACCGCCCTGGTATTGCTGGTGTTGTGTGTGGTGCTCGGGGCGTTCCGCGGCGGGGAT
The DNA here is from genome assembly GCA_934663655.1 of uncultured Victivallaceae bacterium. GTDB lineage: Bacteria > Verrucomicrobiota > Lentisphaeria > Victivallales > Victivallaceae > UBA1784. Next base: position 7,340 of record CAKUKT010000101.1, on the reverse strand, counting down.
GTGTTCTCGCTGGGGGTGATCCCCTATTCGCTGGCGCTGCTCTTTGCTTTTGCCACGATGATTTACGGCATGCTCTCGACGTCGGCAGGTTTGGAGGCCGAGGAGAAGGTGCTGCTCGCCAAACGTAAAGATACCAAGGCGCTCGATGTCGAAGAGGACGTCCGGTTTACTGCGGAACGTTCATTTACCAACTATCGCCGGTATGCGCCATACGTGCTGGCAGTGTTCGCCGCGGTGGTGGTGGGGGCACTGCTGGTGAGCACCTATTCGCTCTGGGACGGGCGTGAGGTGCAGATTTCGTTGCGCGGCAATGCGGTGCACTCGGCACTGATTGCAGCGGTAATGATGCTGGTCAGCGTGCTCGCCGGAGCATTTTTCGTCGGGCAGTCTCGGGTGCCGGCTTTTCGCTGGCTGCGTCCGGTGGGGGCCTGGCTGATCGCCGGTTTTGCGGTAATGGCGGCGGCGGCGGTCACCGCGCTCACCCACAGTAACAATCTGCTCACGGTCGACCATACGGTGGCGCTCGTGATTTTCTGGATCCTCGCGGTGCTCGGATGTGAATTCATTGTCAGTTTCATCATTGAGTTCTATCGTCCGCGGACGCTGCGGGAAACCCGGCCGATTTTCGAAAGCCGTCTGCTGGCGCTGTTTACCGAACCCGGCGGAGTTATGCGCAATATCGCTTCGGCGCTTGACTACCAGTTCGGCTTCAAGGTTTCCGCCACCTGGCTTTACTCGGCGATGGAGAGGGCATTCTTCCCGCTGGTGATTGTCTGGTTGCTGATTTTCTGGGGATTTACGATGATGCACGAGGTCGGTCCGAGCGAGGTTGGAGTCAGGGAACAGCTCGGGCGGGTGACTTCGCAGGATCTACGTCCGGGTATATACTGGACGTTGCCGTGGCCGTTCGGCCGGATGCGTACTTTCAGCTGCACCGAGATCAAACAGCTGGTTGTAGGTGAGTTCGCCGTTACCGCCGATCGCCGGGACGCGACGGAACAGGTCGATGACGGGCATGGCCACGCGACTGCGGAAACTCCGACAACTCAGGAAAAGGCCAAACAGGTGGTGTTGTGGACCGAGAGCCATGGCGATGAAGATTCCAATTTCCTGGTGGCGGTGCCTCAGGAGCCGGGGGCTTCCGGCAAGGAGGAGTCGGCCTCAGTCTCACTGATTCGGATGTCGATCCCGATTCAATACCGGATCCGTCCGGATGGAGTGATGCTTTACGGTTATGCCAATGCCAATCCGGTGAAAACGCTGATGAAAATCGGGGAACAGGCGGCTACCGAATATCTCGCGAGTTCTTCGATGATGGAGGTGATGTCGAGCCATCGTCTCCAGGCGCAGGAGATAATGCTCAAGCGGATTCAGGAGCTTGCCGACGAACATCATCTCGGAGTTGAGATTGTCGCGGTGGCGATTCTGGACGCCCATCCGCCGACTGAAACAGTTGCGCCCGCTTATCAGAGCGTGATCGGTGCATTGGAACAGCGCGAGACCTCGATCCTCGAGGCCGAGGCATATGTGGCGTTGACTCGGCCGGAAGCTGAGGCGGCCGCCAATGAAATCATCGCCAATGCGGATTCCTACCGTTACGAAGTCAAGACGGTTGCGGCCGCCGAGAGTGCCCGTTTCGGAGCGCAGCTCGCGGCTTATCAGGTAATGCCGGGGATGTTCAAGCTCAAGAGCTTCCTGGAATTTCTGGAGGAGGATTGCGTTGATATGCGCAAGTTTGTGGTATCCTCCGATCTTGACGACGAGATCTACCAGTTCAATTTCGAGCAGAAGGAACGGCTCGATCTGGTGGACACCGACATAACGACTTTCAACCAAAATTAAATATACAGGGCAAAATATTCAGGAGAGATGAACGCTATGGAGACGAATAACATTTTCAAACATTGGCCAACCATGCTGCTCGGCCTGGTGGTGGCGGCGATTCTGCTGGTGGCGGTATTTTCGTTTCAGCTCAATCAGACGGAACTGGCGGTCGTCACCACATTCGGTCGTCCCAGTGTGGTCAGTGAGCCCGGGCTTCATTTCCGCTGGCCCTATCCGTTCCAGCGCATTTACCGGTTTGACAAGCGCATCCGTTGTTTTGAAGGCGGGGCGGGGAAGCTGGAGGAGACGCTCACCGGTGATGGGCACAATATTCTCGTCGGCATATTTGTCAACTACCGGATCTCCGATGCGGAAAAGTTCTTCAGCGAACTGGTTGATATAACCAACGCCGAGGACAAGCTCAACACCTGGATGCGCAGTGCGAAAAATGCTGCGTTCGGGCAGTTCAAGTTTTCCCAGATCATCAGCACCGATCCGAGCGAGATGCGTCTTGGAGAGATTCAGAACAAGATCAAGAGCGAACTTGCCCGTCAGACGGCCGGCTCCGGTCTGGAGATAGTCAGCGTCGGCATCAATACGATCAACATTCCCAAGACGATCACTGAAAAGGTCTTTGAACGGATGGTGGCGGAGCGTACCGCCGCCGCCAATAAATATATCGGTGAAGGAAAGTCCGAAGCCCGTAACATCCGGATCAAGGCCGACAGCGAACGTGCGGTGATACTGGCCAACGCCGAGGCGGAGGCCAAGGCGATCCGGGCGGAAGGAGATGCCGAAGCGGCGACTCACTATGCGGTGTTCAAGCAGAATCCTGAACTGGCGGAATTTCTGCGTAAACTGGACGCATTGCGTGAGGTTATGAAAGGGCGGACCACGGTGGTGTTCGACACCAACACCGCGCCGTTTGATCTCTTCAATCTCGGCGCTGAAATTCTCTCGAAGTGACAATGCCGGAAATTTGAAGCAGGGGCACAGATTATGGAATCAAAAAGTGTGATCGATCAGCGCTTCGACCGTTCCGGGCGTTACGAGAGCGGTTTAAATTCGCTGGTCAAAAGCCTGAAATGGGCTTTCCGGCTGTTGTTGGTGGCGATCATCGCCATGATTATCTACTTCTTCACCTGGGGCGGTTACTTCACGGTTGAGCCTCAGCAGGCGGTTATCGTGCTGCGTTTCGGCGAAATCCAGGAAACGGTTACTTCCGGGGGGCGCTGGTTTATGCCCTATCCGGTGAACCAGTTCATCCGGATACAGACGAACCCGCAGTTTCTGAACGTCGACTTTCAGGCGGCCGCCTCGCTGAGTGGTGATGCTCCGAGGTCTCTGGAGCCGGGTCGTGACACCTATCTGCTCACCGGTGATGCGAATATTGTCCACACGTCGTGGCGGATCGGTTACAAGGTCAGCAATCCGGCCAAGTACTACACGACGCTGGCGACTCCCCTCAAACCGGTGGATAACGGCCGGGTGGTCAACGACATTCAGGAGACTGACGTCAACGGTTTCACCGGCACCCGCGGTCCGCAGACGTTGTTGAGAAATCTTTTCCGCCAGGCGGTCATCCAGATTACCGCGGAGAAAAAGGTTGACGATATTCTTACCAGCGGTCAGGCTGAATACAGCAATGAAGTTGAACAGTGTTTCAACGCGCTGGTAACTGAAGCTGATTGCGGTATCGTGATCGACAGTGTCACGCTCGGTCAGGTCTCTCCTCCGGGAGCGACGAAGTCGGCTTTTGAACAGGTTACCGCGGCCGGCAATACCAGGTCGAAACTTCGCAACGATGCGGAGGCCTACCGGGTTGAGGTCGAAAACGACAGCAGTGCCCGCCGGGTGGAAATTATCGCCGCCGCTGAAACCTATAAAACCAAAGTGGTTTCCTCGGTGGAGGCTGAGAGCAAATATTTTTCGAGCATTCTCAAGGAGTACCGGGCCAATCCCGAGACGGTGCTTATGGCGCTTTACACTTCTGTGCTCAGTGAGGCGATGCAGAGTACTGAAGATGATAAATTCATTCTCGGCACTTCCGGAACGAGCAAGCAGGTGCGTTTTCTGCTGAATCCGGAGCCCAGAAACAAAGTGATCACCACGCCTGACGCCGAGGAGGAGGATAAGTAAGATGTCTGAAGTTGAAAATAAAGTTCCCTGCTCCTGCGGCCACGACGACAACCATCAGCACGATGGCTCCTGCTGCGGCGGTCATGCCGTGGAAGCGAAGGCCGCCTGTGCCTGCGGGCATGATCATGAGCACGAGCATGCCGGACATTCGCATCAGAATGGTGCGTGCATCTGCGGCCACGACCACTCTCCACAGACCGAGGGGGTCGGTCATGACCGGGCGATGGGGAGGATTTTCTTTGCTCTTCTCGGCGGCATTCTTACCGTCAACTCGTTTCTGCTCGACTGGCTGCTTCCCAAGCAGGAGTTTGCATCGGAGATGAGCGCGTTGTTCGGAGCGTTTATTCTGGCGCTTCCGATCATCAGCACCGCGATCAAGGATCTGATCCGGGGTAAAGTCTACATGAATGAACTGGTGGCGCTGGCGATTCTTGCGGCGCTGGCGAGTGCTGATTTCCAGACGGCCGGTCTCATTGCGTTTTTCCTGTTGTTGACGATCATCATTGAAACCCGTACCGCCAGTGGTGCGCAGCGTTCAATCGAGGAACTGATCAAACTGACTCCCAACGTCGCCCGCAAAATTGTTGACGGCGAAGAGGTTGAAGTACAGGTTTCCGATCTTGAGGTCGGGGAACGGATCCGGGTGCGTCCCGGTGAGAACTTCCCGGTTGACGCGCGGATTGTTTCCGGTGAGAGCACCGTCAATCAGGCTTCGATAACCGGTGAATCGGTGCCGGTGGAGAAATTTGTCGGCAGTGATGTTTTCGCCGGTACCCAGAACCTTACCGGACTGGTTGATCTGGAGGTTACCCGGGTCGGCGAGGATACTACGCTCGGCAAGGTGAAGGATATGATTCTTCAGGCGGAATCGAGCCGGACGCCGGTAGTGCGCATCATTGACCGTTATGCCGGTTACTACACTCCCACTGTGTTGATGATTGCGTGGGTTACCTGGTGGTTCACCGAAGATTTGAGTTCGGTAATTGCGTTTCTGGTGATTGCGTGTCCGTGTGCGGTGGTTCTGGCAACGCCGACGGCGGTGGTCGCGGCGGTTGCGGCGGCGGCGCGGCTGGGTATTTTCATTAAGAACGTGAGTCATCTTGAACTTGCCTCCAAGATCACCGCGTTTGTGTTCGATAAGACCGGTACTCTCACCGACGGATTGTTGTCGGTGGTGAAACTTCAGCCGATCGGGGATATCTCTCCGGCTGAACTGCTCAAGGTGGCTGGTTCTGCTGAACGTTTCAGCAACCACCCGACCGCGGTGGCGATCCAGAAGCTCTCGGCTGAAGCCGGGCTGGTATACGATGAAGCGACCGATTTCAGCGAAGTCCACGGCAAAGGCGTCAGTGCGGTGATCGGCGGCGTCCGCTGCCTGATCGGGCGTGCGAACTGGCTGAAGGAGATGGGAATTTCCGTGCCGGTTGACTCTTCGGAGGACTCCGATGACATGAGTGTGGTTTACGTCGCCCGTGGGGGGACGATTCTGGGTTGGATCGGTTTCCGCGACAAGTTGCGCAAGGAATCTCCGGCGATGATTTCCGATCTGCGCAAGCTGGGGGTTCGTTTCTGTGCAATGGTGACCGGCGACCGGCAGTCGGTTGCCGAAGCGGTCGCCGAACAGTTGCAGATTGATGAATTCAAAAGTGAGTGTCTTCCCGAAGGCAAGGTGGAATTCGTTGAAAATATCAAGAAGACCTGCAAGGTAGCGGTAGTCGGTGACGGTGTCAACGATGCTCCGGCGCTTGCGGCGGGTGATCTCGGCATCGCCATGGGCGCGATCGGCAGTGACATTGCGATCAACAGTGCTTCGGTTGCGTTGATGACCAACGATCTGCGGCGAATTGCCATGCTGGTGTATCTGTCGCGCAAATCGCAGTTGGTGATTAATCAGAATCTTCTGTTCGGAATGCTGTTTGTGTTCGGTGGTATGATTCTCTCGGTGGTGGGGGTGATGACGCCGATATGGGCGGCCGTGCTTCATGCCGCAAGTACGCTGATAATCATTTTCAACAGTGCGCGGCTGGTTCGCACCGGCGAAGAGCTGACGTTGGAGAGCGACACCGACGAAGTGTCGCCTTATTAAGGCCTTAAGGAGTAGAGTATGGCTGCGGAGCTTGAACCGATCGTCAGGGCGGTGGGATTGACCAAGGTTTTCCGGGATTTCTGGGGAAGACCAAAGGCCAAGGCGGTCAATGAGATTGATTTTGAAATCCAGCCCGGAGAAGTAGTCGGGCTGATCGGCCCCAACGGATCCGGGAAATCCACTACGGTCAAAATGTTGCTGGGGCTGCTTTATCCGACCGGCGGCAGACTGTCGGTGCTCGGACGTTCTCCGCGTGCGGTTGAAACCAAGCGGGAAATCGGTTATCTCCCTGAGGAATCCTATCTTTACAAATATCTCACCGCCGAGGAAACTCTCGACTTTTTCGGAGCGCTGTTCAATCTGTCGGCGGCTGATCGTCGCAATCGCATCGATCAGTTGCTGGAGATGGTCGGTCTTGCGCACGCCCGTCGGCGGCGGGTTGGAGAATTTTCCAAGGGAATGGCGCGCCGCATCGGCCTGGCGCAGGCGATGATCAACGACCCGGAATTTTTGATTTTTGACGAACCGACCAGTGGATTGGATCCGCTGGGTTGCCGGGAGGTCAAGGATTTGATTCTGGCGTTGAAAAAGCGGGGCAAGACGGTGGTGATCACCAGCCACCTGCTCAGTGACATGGAGGATATCTGTGACCGGGTGATTATCCTGTATGGCGGTAAGATCCGGGCGACCGGAAGCCTCAAGGAGTTGCTGACGGTTACTGATTCCAATCGGATTGTGACGCCGGCGCTGGCTCCGGAGGTAATGAGCCGTCTGCTGGCGATACTGCGGGAAAATCTGCGCGATGACCAGTTCACGGTTGACCATCCGCGGCGGACCCTGGAGGAATATTTCATCGATGTGATAGCCCGGGCCAAGTCCGAAAGCGTTGAAACCGCCGGTGTGGTCGGAGGCGGCAAGATAGCCGACTATCTCGCCCGTGGTGATGAGACGAGTGCGATTCTGGAGACTTTGATTGCCGAACCCGCTCCGGTTGCCGCTCCGCAGGTTCCGGAGAATAACACCGCCGCTCCGTCGACGGAAGAACTCTCGGAAAAGCTGGAGAAGTTGACCGGGGAAGTGAAGGCTCAACCGGTTGAGGTGGAACCGGCTCCTACTCCGGATGAAGATCTGGAAAAGGTCAACGATAAGCTCAATGATCTGCTCGGCAAGCGGGATGAGACGAAATGAAACCACTTTGGGCAATAACCAGATTGACTTTCCGCAACGCGTTGCGTTCACATGTTTTTCAGCTGCTGTTGTTGTTGCTGATTGCGTGCGTGGTGGTGATTCC
>CAKUKT010000100.1 GCA_934663655.1 uncultured Victivallaceae bacterium | reverse complement strand
AATGGCTCCGGCAGCTGGATTCGAACCAGCGACCAAGTGGTTAACAGCCACCTACTCTACCGCTGAGCTATGCCGGAACATTCAGCATCTGCTGATGATATCACTTAATATACACCCCGTTTGGACAATTTCAAGCCGAATATGCCGGAATTTTTTGATTTCTTTACACAAAAATGAAAAAATTGTTCTCCTCCTCCGGGGAAAAGCATACCCAAACTCTTCCGGTAAATGAGAAAATAAATATGCCACTTTGCCTCGCAACAATTCCACGGCAGCTCGTCGCCGGTTGCTCACCCCCAATTCTCGCCTTCACAAATGCCCTCCCGGATTTGATTATCCTCCCTGCAATCCCTGTTTTCTCCGGTCGGAACTGGACTCCCGCTCAAAACAAAACCGCCGCCAAAGCCTCTCTGCTTCGACGGCGATCTCTTTCATGACCCGAATGACGCAAAAATGCGCCACCCGAACTGCCCGTCAATTTATTTTTTCTTAGACGCAGCCGCCATGGCACGCTCGCGGCAGCGCTCAAGATAGGCTTTGCGGCGACGACGTTTTTCAATCTTGTTGTGTTGCTGTCCCATATTCTTCCCCGTATTTAAATGGTTGTCGAAAATTACTACAGCCACAAAATATAATCCCGAATATGAAAAAATCAAATTTTTACATCTTTTTTCGTTTATTTTTTTTCGTTCCGGGTGTATCTTATAGCCGTGTACAATAGCGTGAGAACCGGAGAAAATAAGGAGCTCCTGCCATGAGAAAATGGTTGATACTGTTAATTGTCGTTTTCGCAGCCGTCAACTCCTTAATAACCAGCGCTGCCGAAGTTCCGACCGCCGCTGAAATTCTCCGCCTCGCCGCCGAAAACACCCCCCAGAAATGGCCGGATGCCGATTCCGTACTGCTTTTCGATATCGAAAATATCTCCTATCAGCCCGACGGCACCTCCGTTTCCATCGATGACTTTTATCAAAAGGTGCTCAATGAGTCCGGAAGGCAGGCACTGCGGGAACTCACTTTTTACTTCAACTCCAACTACGGATCCGCTGAACTCGAGACGCTGGAAATCATCAAGCCGGACGGCAAAGTCATCCCCGTCGATTTCCGCCGCGAATCCCGGGTCGCCGTCGAACCCTCTCAGATGGGGTCGAACATCTACGACCCCGCCAACAAAATTCTTACCGTGCCCATCCCCGGACTGGCCGTCGGCGACACCATCCATGTGCGTGCGCGTGATACCATCACCAAAGCCCGCGTGCCGGATCAGTGGTGCGATGTGACGATGCTTCAGGCAGATATTCCGATCATTCGTTATATCGTTCAAATCGACGCTCCCGCCTCCCGCCCGCTGCGTTCGATCGCCGTAAAGGATGAGGTCCCAAATTGTGTCCGCGCCTCCGAGGAAAAGGCCGGCGACAGAATCATTTATCGCTGGGAGGCGGATAACGTTCCCCAGGTGATTCCCGAACCCGGCATGCCGGCGATGTACAGTTCCGTCCAGCGCCTGGTCGTCAGTACCGCGGAAAACTGGCAGGAGATATCCGCCTGGTACTACCGCCTCTGTCAGCCGGCCCTGGAGAGCGTCAACGACGCCATGCGGGAAAAAGTCAGGGAACTCACCCGGGGCCTGACCGACGAGCGCGCCAGAATGGAGGCCATCTTCCGTTTTGTCGCCCAGAATATCCGCTATATGGGAATCACTCCCGAAACCGAGTCGCCCGGTTACGAACCCCATCCGGTCGATATGACTTTCAATCAGCGCTACGGCGTCTGCCGCGACAAGGCGGCTCTGCTGGCGGCGATGCTGAATCTCGCCGGTTTCGATGCCCATCCGGTGCTGATAATGGCCGGCCCTCCCAAGGATGACGAGGTGCCCAACAATTACTTCAACCACGCCGTGGTCGCGGTGAGAACCGCTCCCGGTGAATATATTCTCATGGATCCGACCGACGAGAGTACCCGGGACCTCTTTCCCGCCTATCTCGCTAATAAGAGTTATCTGGTGGCCCTGCCGGAAGGGGATCGGCTGCGCCGTTCGGAGGTTCCCGCGGCCGAAGACAACCAGCTGACGATTCGCACCCGGGCTGAACTGCTTCCGAATGGTGAACTGCGGGGCGGTAGTGTACTGGAATTCACCGGTATCAATGACGGGATTTACCGCGACGCCCTTTCACGCTGGCCGGAGGAATACCGGCGGGAGTTTTTCGCCGCCCAGCTCAAGGCGGAACTGCCCGGAGCGGTGCTTTCGGAACTGGAAATCACTCCGGAAAATATCCGCGACCTCTCCATCCCTCTCGTCGTCAAGCTGAAATTCTCCGTGCCGGAACAGCTGCCGGACGGATTCCGGGACATCCCGCTGCGACTGCCGGAACTGGGCGGGGGATTCGGAATTATGAATTTCCTGCTCGGCAACCGCGTCGGTCTCGAACAACGGAAATTCAATCTGATTGCTCTTTCCACCGGCGCTCTTGACGAGAGCATCTCCCTGAAACTGCCGCCGAGCATCGAAATCAGCGCCCTTCCTGGCACACGGCAGATGGAGAAACCGGGCATTTTCCGCTGGAAAAAGCAGTACGAAATCGCCGACGGCGAACTCCGTTGCAATATCAAACTGGCTCTTGATGCCGTGGAAATTCCGCCTGACGCCTATCGTGAACTCAAAGAGGTGTTGCGCACCATCGATGCCGCCGCCGTTGAACTGCCGGTGGCGGCGGTCAATTTTGCCGCGGTCCCGACCGCGCAGTTGACCAGAACTTTCCCCGGCGCCGATTCGCTGCTGCTCGCCGACAAAACCGCGATCAAGGTCAGAAGTGAATCGGAATGGGATAGCGTAACGACGGTGAAGCGGCGTATTCTCACCTACGCCGGGGTCAAGCGATATTCGGAAATCAAGGTGGACTACAACCCGGTCTGGGAAAGCGTGACGCTGGAGGCAAGTGTGACCACCGCTTCCGGAGAGGTCCGGAAACTCAACGAACAGGAACTCAATCTGATGGACGCGTCGTGGGTGGGGAGTGCGCCGCGATATCCCGCCGGCAAAATTCTGGTCGCCAGCCTGCCCGGGGTCGAACCCGGAGCGGTCATTGAATACACTTTGCGCCGACGCCGGTTTGACCGTCATTTCTTCTTCGCATCGGGAATGTTTGCCTCGGATGAACCGGGGGTTCTCCGGGAATTTTCCATCACCGCCTCCGCCGGGATGCGGATGCGTGTCTCTCCGTCGCCCCGTGGCGTCGAATACCACGAGGATATCGACGACGGAGTGATTGTCCGGCGCTGGGTGGCGACCAATACGCCGCAGCTGGCGCTGGAACCGGGACAGCCGCCGGTGATGCTCTGGGTGCCGATGGTAATGGCCTCATCCGGTGAATTTGAACATTTCGCCGCTGCCTGGAACCGGGCGCTGTCGGAACTTGCCGTACCGGATCCCGAAGTGGAGACCGTCGCCACTGAACTGGATTTGCGTAATTCCGCACTTAAGGTCGAGGATAAAGTTGTTCGTATCCGTGATTACGTCGCCCGTAAAATCCGCTCCGCCGGCCCCGGGGCCGACGCTCTGCCGTGGAAGTCGTTCTCCGCGCCGGGGGTGACGATCTCCTCCGGGTATGGAGATTCGGCGGATCGGGCGATTCTGATCGGCGCACTGCTGAAAACCGCCGGGATCGAATTTCGTTTTGTCGCCGCTTCGTCCCTGTCATGGTCTCCGGAAGTGGCGCGGGTGATCGGTCGCTTTCCGCAGAATTGTTTTAATTCGCTGCTTGTGTATGTGCCCGAAGGGGAATTCTACCTGAACTCCGGCAGTGAATATGCATTCCCGGGCGCAGTCAACCTGGCCGGAAAGACCGCCCTCGAACTCAATTCCGGACGTCTCGTGATGATTCAACCTCACCATAACGCCTGGGACGGCGTCCGAATGGTTTATGACGTCGGGTTGCAGAGCAGCGGTGCGGCGGAGATCGTCGTTACCGCGGAATATTCGGGATCGGAGTTCGAGAAGCAGAACCGCTTCTTCTCCGAAGTTACTCCGGAGAATCGCCGCCGCCACTTTGAACAGCTTGCCGCGCAGATTTCCCAATCCGCCCGTATTGTCGGCGAGCCGGAATGTAATTTCGACAACTATCCCGGCGTGGTGCGTTACCGGGTGCGGATTCCGCATTTTGCCGCCCGGGTCGGGGATTTCTTCCAGTTTGAACTTCCGGGGTTCGACCGGTTGAGCAACGCGGTCATCACCGCCGGCAGTTCCCGGAAAACTCCGTTCTGGCGTGGTTCGGCGATTAAGCTTGAGATCGATTACAACATCGATCTTCCCGATGGCTTTGTCGCCGTCGGTCGCCCCAGCGAGGAACGGGAATTCGGCGATAACGAAACCGGACGTCTGGTCCGTCGGGTCGAACGCGAACCCGGACGACTGATTGTCGATTACCGACTCTCTCTGCCGGTCGGAATGGTCAAGGCAGTCGATTATGATAAACTTGAGGCGCTGCAGCGCGCACTGGGGATCCTGCCGTTCCGGCAGGTGGTTCTGCGCGACCGCGGTCTCGAATCCGAAGGAAGTGCAAAACCGTGATTATCAAAACCATTGTCACCGGCTCCATCGCCGAGAATTGCTACCTGGTGTGGTGCGAAAAAAGCCGAACCCTCCATATCATTGATCCGGGCGCCGATCCGGAAAACATCATCGCCGCCGCCGGTGAATTAGATTATGACCGGGCGGAAATTCTGCTCACTCACGGCCATATCGATCATATTTCCGCCGCCGGAGCCGTCGCGAAAGCACTGGCTGTCCCTTCGATCCGGATTGCCGCCGGAGATCGTTTTCTGCTCGGCAATCCGGCCAATTCATTTTATCCGGATTATCCGACCGCCAGGGATCTGCCTCCGGCGGAGGATTTTTCTGCGGATGGCGACTATCAGGTTCTGGAACTTCCCGGTCATTCCCCCGGTGGAAGCGGTTTCCTCTTTGAAGAAAATGGTGAGCGGGCGCTGTTTACCGGCGACACCATCTTTTCCAATTCGATCGGGCGCAGCGATCTCTGGGGCGGGGACGGCGAGGCGCTGCTTCGTTCGATTCGGGAACGGATTCTCCCCCTGGAGGATTCGCTCCGACTCTACCCCGGTCACGGTCCGACGACCACCGTCGGCATCGAGCGTAAATACAACCCCTGGTTGCGGTGAGGATTCAGCGATGAAAAGCGGGGAAATCATCAGCAACCGGCAGCTGCACGGCGATTATTTCCGGATCGATTTCCGGGCGCCGGAAATCGCCGGTCATGCCGAACCCGGTCAGTTCGTGCACGTTCGGATCGACCAGCGGGCGGACAATATGCTGCGTCGTCCTTTCAGTATCTTCAATGCCGAGGACGGAGTGCTCAGCATCGTCTACAAGGTGGTCGGAGTCGGTACCCGACGGCTCAGTCAGCTCCGGCCGGGAACGGTGTGCGACATTATCGGTCCTCGCGGACGGGGATTTTCCGCGCCTCCCGCGGGGGTGATCCCGGTTGCCGTATGCGGCGGTTACGGTTCGGCGGCGCTCTACATGATGACGCGCCGCGGTCGCGGCGTGCTGTTGCTCGGGGCCAGAAACGCGCAGGAGGTGATTCTCGCGAACGAATATGCCGAAGCCGGGTTTGAAGTCCGGATTGCCACCAACGACGGTTCGCTCGGCACGCGGGGATTTGTCACGGAACTGATCGAACCACTGCTGGCTGAAAATCCCGCCGGGCGGTTCTTCTTTTACGGCTGCGGTCCCGGGCCGATGCTCCGGGCGCTGGCGATAAAGCTGCGTTCCCTCGGTCTGGATGGTGAACTCAGCGTCGACGAGATCATGTGCTGCGGCGTCGGCGCCTGTTTCGGTTGCGTGGTCAAGGTCAATGACCGCGAGGCTGAAACCGGATGGAGTTATGCGCGTTCATGCGTTGAAGGGCCGGTCTTCCGGCTGGATGAAATTTACATCGACGGGGAAGGGGAGTGCTGACGATGGCCGATTTATACACTCCGCTGGGAAAATTTTCGCTCGCCAATCCGGTGATGACCGCTTCGGGAACCTTCGGATACGGAGAGGAATATCATGAATTTTACAACATCGCCAGACTTGGCGCAGTAGTGGTCAAGGGCATCCGAATGACGCCATCGCACGGTAATCCGATGCCGCGGGTTGCCGAGGTCACCGGGGGCATGCTCAATGCCATTGGTCTTCAGGGGCCGGGGGTGGAAAAATTTCTTCACGGCGACGATTATCTGCCCTTTCTGCGGCGGGTCGGCGCCACGGTGATCGTGAACATCTGGGGTACCACCATCGAGGAGTACGGGCAGGTGGCCGAACGTATTGAAGCGGAAAAGACGGGGGTTACCGCGTTGGAGATCAACATCTCCTGTCCCAACGTCAAGGCCGGTGGCGCGGCATTCGGAACCGACATTCGGCTGGCCTCGGAAGTGGTGCGGCGGGTGCGTGCGTCAACCACATTGCCGCTGATCACCAAACTGAGTCCGAATGTCGGGGATATCGCCGAATTTGCCCGGGCCGTCGAGGCCGAGGGGAGTGATGCGGTATCACTGATAAACACGCTTTCCGCGATGGCGATCGACATCGAGAGCCGGCGTTTTCGGCTGGCCAATCGTCGCGGGGGATTGTCCGGACCGGCGGTCAAGCCGGTGGCGATCCGGATGGTGTACGATGTTGCGCGGGCGGTGAAAATCCCGGTGATCGGAATGGGCGGAATCGTCGATGGCGCGGACGCGGTCGAATTCATGCTCGCCGGAGCCGGTGCGGTCGCGGTGGGAACTGCGAATTTCGTTGATCCGGAGACGCCGTTGCGGGTGATCGATTTTATCGGTGAATATATGGATCGTCACGGGTTCCGGACGGTCAGCGAATTGGTGGGGGCGATCGATGAATAAGCTCAAAATTGTCGCAGATGATCGGATTCCGTTTCTGCGGGGGGTGTTCGAGCCCTGGTGTGAGGTGGTATATCTGCCCGGTGCGAAAATAACCGCCGCCGATGTGGCGGACGCCTCGGCGCTGATTGTTCGGACGCGGACGCGGTGTAACCGGTCGCTGCTGCAGGGCAGCCGGGTGAAAATTGTCGCGACCGCGACGATCGGTTTCGACCACATCGCCTCCTCCGATCTTCAGGAACTGGGGATCAAATGGATCAATGCGCCCGGCTGCAACGCCGCCAGTGTGGCGCAATATATGTGCGCGGCCCTGTTGAAATTCGGCGATCCCGCCGGGCGGACGCTGGGGGTGATCGGGGTCGGCAATGTCGGGCGCCGGGTGGCGGAGGTCGGGCGGACGCTGGGAATGAAGGTGCTTCTCAACGATCCTCCCCGTGCCGAACGTGAGGGAGAAACGGGATTTGTACCGCTCTCGACGATTCGTGATGAGGCTGATTTCATTACCCTGCACGTACCACTGGAAACCGGCGGCCGTTATCCGACGCTTCGGATGCTCGACGCGGAATTTTTTGCCGGAATAAAGCGCGGCGCGGTTTTTTTCAACACCTCACGTGGTGAAGCCGCAGTTGGTGAAGAGGTGAAGCGGGCGCTGCGATCCGGTCAATTGAGCGCGGTGGTTTCGGACGTTTGGGAACATGAACCCGGGATCGATCTGGAACTTCTGAAAATGGCGGCGCTGGCGACTCCGCACATTGCCGGGTATTCCACCGACGGCAAGGCCAATGGAACCTCGGCCGCGGTACGGGCGGTGGCGCGCGAACTGGGAATACCGAAGTTGACGGAGTGGCGGGTGCCGGAACTGCCGCCGCCGCCGGGAGGCGCGGAATACCGGATTGCGACAAAAGAGGATTATCCGGCATTGCGAGATGCGGTGTTGTTTTCGTATGATCCCGGCCGGGATGACGCGGCGTTGCGCGCAGCTCCGGAGTCGTTCGAAGCGTTGCGCGGCGGTTATCCGGTACGGCGGGAGTTCCCAGCGTTCACGGTGTCCGGTGGTTCGGCTGCGGTGCGGGCAACGCTCGGCGGACTTGGTTTCCGGCTGGGGTAAGGTGGTGCTTGAAAAAGCCGATACGGACAATTATATTTGGTAAATACTTTTTGGGGTCATTTCCGGATAGATTTCCATGTTCAACAATCGCGATATAATCAGTGCCATTGAGATCGGCAGTTCCAAAATCTGTGTGCTGGTCGGTGAGATCGGCGACGACGGGCACCCGGAGATCATCGGGCGGGGACTGGCGCCGAGCTCCGGAACCGTGGTCAAAGGTGAAGTATACGACATGGAGAAGGCGTTGCCGGCCTTGGCCGCGGCGCTGGACGAGGCGGACAACTCTTCGGGGGGCGAACTGGG
>CAKUKT010000099.1 GCA_934663655.1 uncultured Victivallaceae bacterium | reverse complement strand
TCCCCTGAAAAATTCATGACAATCTTTCCAGCGTTTTTCTGAAAAAATACAGCTTCTCCGGGAATTTTTCAATCTGGAGTGTGACAAAGCCGTCGGGCCGGTGTATATTATAGAATGAAAATAGCAGGAAAGGCGCATACGTGCTATGAATATGATCTTTATCGGCGACGTCGTCGGCAAAGGCGGCCGGGAAGCAATCCGGCAGTTCGTACCCGAATTGAGACGTCAATACAATGCTTCGGTGGTGATTGTCAACGGCGAAAACTCCGCCGCAGGCGCCGGAATGACCGGTTCCTGCGTCCGGGAACTGCTCAACGTTGCCGATGCGATCACCGGCGGCGACCATATCTGGGATCAGAAGAGCTTTGAAACGGAAATCTCCGCCTTCGACCGGGTGATCCGCCCCGCCAACCTCTCCCGGCGTCAGCCCGGACGGGGCTGGGGGATTTTCCGCAATCCGGCGGGAGGGGAATTTGCGGTGATTTCTCTGCAGGGCAAGGTGTTCATGCGCGAATCCGCCTCCTGCCCCTTTGAAACCGTCGAGCAGATTCTGGCGGAAATCCCCGACCGCGTGAAGAACATTTTCGTCGATTTTCACGCTGAGGCCACCAGTGAAAAAATTGCGATGTCCGCCTTTCTTGCCGGCCGGGTTACCGCCGTGTTCGGTACCCACACTCACGTCCAGACCGCCGACGCCCGGATCATTCCCCCGGGAACCGCCGCGATCAGCGACGTCGGAATGGTCGGCGCGGACTGGAGCGTCCTCGGCCGGGAGGTCGAATCCGTCGTCAAAAAATTCACCACCGGAATGCCGGTGCGTCTGCCCGTGGTCGAAAGCGGCCGGTTCCGGATCGACGGCGTCAGCGTCGGTTTCGATCATCTCTCCGGACACGCCCGATCGATCACCCCCTTCTCGAAAACTGTGGAAATTTAAGCAAACTGCCAGGATGAAATAAAAATGGATCAGGTTGTATTCAATACCCCGGAAGAACTCATTGAGGATATCCGCCAGGGGCGGATGGTGATAATCACCGATGATGAAAACCGTGAAAACGAAGGCGATGTAATCGTCGCCGCCGACTTCGCCACCCCGGAAGCGATCACCTTCATGGCCACCCACGCCTGCGGACTGATCTGCGCACCGCTGGAACCGGAGATCGCCGCCCGGCTCAACCTCACTACTCCGGCTTCGCTCGGCGACCCCTTCGGCACGGCATTCACTCAAAGCGTCGATGCGAAAAAGGGCACCACCACCGGAATCAGCGCCTTCGACCGCTGCAAAACCGTCCGTACCCTGATCAGTCCCGACGCCACCGCGGCGGATTTCGTTTCGCCGGGACATCTCTTTCCGCTGATCGCGCGCCCGGGCGGGGTACTTCGCCGCGCCGGACACACGGAAGCGGCGGTCGATCTCGCCCGGCTGGCGGGGCTGACTCCGGCCGGAGTCATCTGCGAGATCATGAATGAAGACGGTACCATGGCCAGACTCGACGACCTCGATGCCTTCAGACGCAAACACAACCTGAAATGGGGTTCGGTCGCCTCGCTGATCGCCTATCGGCGCCGCCATGAACAGCTGATTATCCGCGGCGACAGCGCCAGGCTGCCGACGCCGTTCGGGGAATTCACCATCCACGCCTACCGTACCCGCGTCGACAACGCCGAACATCTGGCGCTGGTATTCGGGGATGTCCGCGACCGCGACGACGTGCTGGTGCGCGTGCACAGCGAATGCCTCACCGGCGATGTCTTCGGTTCGCTGCGCTGCGACTGCGGTTCCCAGCTTCACGCCGCCATGCGCCAGATCGCCGACGCCGGAGCCGGAGTTCTCGTCTATCTGCGGCAGGAGGGGCGCGGAATCGGAATTTACAACAAGATCAGCGCCTACAAACTTCAGGACGAAGGATGCGATACCGTCGAAGCCAATGAAAAACTCGGCTTTCCGGACGATCTCCGGGAATACGGCATCGGCGTCCAGATCCTGCTCGATCTCGGCGTCCGGTCGATCCGGCTGCTCACCAACAATCCGAAAAAACTCATCGGCATCTCCGGCTACGGTCTGGAGATTCGGGAACGGGTGCCGATCATCATCGAACCCGGTCGCGAAAATGAGTTCTATTTGCGCACCAAAAAAGAACGGATGGGACACCTGATCTGAAATGGTTCCCCTCTTTCCTCCACATATCCGCACAGTTGCGGTGATTTCTCCCGCCGGGCCGGTCGCAACTGAGGTGTTCGCCGCCGGCACGGAAGCGCTGCGCGGTTCCGGCGTCAGAGTGAAGATCATGCCCCACGCCAACGGACGGGATCCGGAGTTTCCCTATCTCTCCGCCCCGGCGGCGGCGCGCGCCGCCGACCTCACCGCCGCCTGGCTGGATCCGGAGGTGGACCTGCTGTTCTGTGGGCGGGGAGGCTTTGGTTCGGCCCAGCTTCTGCCGCTGCTCGATTTTCCGACGTTGCGGCAGCGGCGAATGCCGGTCGTCGGCTTCAGCGATATCACCGCACTGCACTGGGCGATGACGGCGCTCGATGTCGGGATTCCGATCGCCGGACCGATGCTGTCGGCGCTGCCGGAGCTGAACGATGCCTGCCGCAACGCCATGTGCGACGCGATCGCAGGAACCCCCCGCCGCCTCGGCCGTTTCAAAGTGATCAAACGCGGCCGCGCCGAGGGGCTGCCGATACCGGGGAACCTCTCAGTGGCGATGTCACTGGCGGGAACCGGCTGGATGCCGGATCTCTCCGGCCGGATTTTGCTCTTCGAAGATGTCAATGAACCGGATTATCGTCTCGACCGGATGTTCACCCAGCTCGAACAATGCGGATCTCTTTCCCGCTGCGCCGGAGCCGTATTCGGCGACTTTTCCGGCGCCGCCGATCCCGAACGGCTGATTCGCCGCGCGGCGGCGGCAATTGACGGACCGGTTCTCTCCGGATTTCCCTTCGGGCACGGTGCACCGTTCCCGGCAGTGAACTTCCGTCAGCGGCTGCTCATCGACGACGACGGCGTCATCTCCGCGTCCGCCACCTGCTGAATGCGCAGCGCACTGCGGCTTGAAGCGATCACCTCCGCGGTGTTCAATTCCCCGGGCCGGCCGTCAAGTTCATTGAGGAACGAATCAAGATAATCCGGCCCGGGATCCGCCGGAGGCTCAAGAAGCCGCAGTGCGGATTCGCCGTTGAGATAGGCGCGGGCACACCGCTCAAGCGAGTTGAACTCGATCATACCCCCCTCCCCCCAGATGTTGAACCGCCAGTAACTCGGCAGCCCATACCCCTGGGAATCGGGAGCTGAATAGGAGACATCCGCCAGCACGCAGCAACCGGATTCCAGTTCGAGCATCAGCGAGCCGGAATCCCGAAAATCAACCGGAGCCAGTGCCCGGCGACTGCGCGCCGCCGGAATCCGCGCCACCTCCGAACCGGTAAGGCGGCGGACGATATCGATCCCGTGAATCGCAATATCGTTGATGGTTCCGCCGTGTTTTCCCGCCTCGAAATACCACTCCGGACGGCTTCCATAGAGCAGCGGATGCTGACCGGTGAACTGAATCTGCACGATTTTTCCCAATCGTCCGGAATCGATGAAATCCCTCGCCGCGGCAACCGCGGAACCGGTACGGAGATCGAGCATGCAGCCGACGGCGAGTTTTCCCGGGGCGGCAGCGACCAGCCGTTCAATTTCTTCAAGCTCCCCGAGCGAAGTACACAGCGGCTTGTCGGAAATCACCGATTTCCCCTGCCGCAGCGCCGCAATCGCGATTGTCCCCCGGCGTCCGTAGTAATCCCCGACGGCGACAATGTCGCATCCGGAACCGGCAATCATCGCGTCAATGCAGTCATAATTGAAGTCGATCTCCGGATGAGCCTCCTTTACCCGGGTGCGCGCCGGAGCATACTCTTCACAGGCGCCGCAGATCTCCAGCTCGGAATGACCGGCAACCCGGGCATACAGACCGAAAATGTGGTTATGACGAAACCCGGCAAACGCAATTTTACGCTTCATGATGTAAAACTCCCTGCTGGAAAAATTAAGATTTCCGGATCCGGCGCAACCCCGCGGTCCTCCGCCCTCCGCTTCGTCGGCAACGAAACGCTTCCCGGGCGGCTTTACTTGCCGGTCTCAAGGATGGTGTCGATTTTCAGACGCATCGGTTTACGTCCGTTGTGCTCAACCCATTCGATGATCTTGTCGTTGATCCCCTCGAAGTTCTGACGCATCCAGGCGACCCCCGCCGGCGGCGTCGCATTCGGCGCCGGTGAATCAAAGACCAGAAGATGAAAATCACGCTTCGGCCGGAATCCAAATTCACTGGCGGCTGCGAGAAACGGTTTGTACCAGTTGATCGTATCGAGGTAAATCGCCCGACACCGCCGCGATCCGCCGAACAACCGTCTTACCACCCGGCGCATCATCTCCAACACCGGTTCGGCATCGCGCAGATAGTCGCAGCACAACCATTCCGGCGGTACCGTGATTCCCTGCCGTATGGCCAGTTCATAAAAGCAGAGCTGGCGTTCGGCGACATAGGGGAAGCGGGTGTCGCTGAGCGAGGTGATGAAGCCCATGGTTTTTCCCGCTTCGCCGGTAAGCCATTCCAGACCGTGCGCGATGCTTGAATAAGCATCGGTGGTGATGTAGTCGTAATTGTCGAAGATCCGGAAAATCAACAGCTGCGGAATGTGGAATTTATCCAGAAAATCCATCGCCATCAACTCCTGATATCGCGGATACATCCACACCACGCCGGTACCGCCGCGGGCAATCCGGTTCAGATTGACGCCGACCCGGTGAATATCGTACAATTTGCATTTGAAACGCTGCTGCAGTGGATCGACCGGAGTCAGATTGGAAGCCCGCCATACTCCCCGGGAACTCTTGAAACTGCCGATGATTGCGAGCCGGGAGATCTCCTCCTCCCGGGCCTGCGGTTCGGCGACAAAGGTCCCCGACCCCTGCCGAGAATAGAGAAAACCGTCGGCCACCAGTTCCTCCACCGCCCGGTCGATGCTGGCCCGGGCGCATCCGCAGCGGTTCATGAAACTGGCCCGCGAAGGGATACGCATCCCCGGCGAGAGTACCCCGGAACGGATATCAGAAAGAATCAGTTCCTTGAGGGCGGCAATTTTTCCGAATGATTTCATTTACTGCGCTCCACTTGACCGCGTTTTCAACCTCAGCTTCCAGCTCACTTATGAGCCGCATCTCAGCAGCATCAACAGCTGGGAAGCGAAAAAAATCCATATCAGCGCTCCGGCGGCGAGAAATGGTCCGAATGCGATCGAAGCGCCGCTCAACCGACGCTTCTCCCGCAAAGCCAGCACCCCTCCCACCACCGCGCCGGTGAAAGAACCGATGAAAAGCGTCACCAGCACTCCGGTAAGTCCGAGCAGCATGCCGGCAGCGGCGACGAATTTCACATCTCCGAGTCCGAGCACTTCCCGCCCGGCCAACCGACTTCCCACCAGCGAAAACAGCCACAAGGCCAGCGCCGGTCCCACTCCGGAAACCAGCGAAACCGCCACTGCCCGCAAGGCGTCCGGCTCGCCCCACACCTCGGGAAACAGTGCCGCGAACAAGAGACCGAGCAGCATTCCCGGCCAGGTGAGCAGGTCGGGAATTATCCGATGTTCGGCGTCAATCCAGGCGGAGGCGATCGCCAGCAGTATCATCGTCCAGTAGGAGGCGATCACCCCCGGCGGCTGCACGGCCAGCCCCGCCTTGAAAAACGCTGCCACAAAAAGCAGCCCCGTGAGCGTTTCAACAATGAGATAACGCGGCGAATAAGCCTGGTGACAGTGGCGACAGCGCCCCCGCAGCACCAGATAACTGATGACCGGCAGATTGTCGAACCAGCGGATTTCCGCTCCACAGCTGGTACAATGGCTCGGAGCGTTGACGACCGATTCTCCCCGGGGAATCCTCCAGATGCAGACGTTAAGGAAACTGCCCAGACAACTGCCGAAAGCAAAGACGGCAAACGCGGCGAACGCGGCACAGAGCGGATATTCAAGACCGGCGCGCCAGTACCAGTCGATTTCGCAGCGGGGTATTTCAAACAGCAACATGGTTCACGAACGTCCTGAATATGAGTAAAACCCGCGTCGCATCGCGGCGACGGGAGCGATCAATCCGGTCCAGATCTCAAAGGAACGCGCCCCCTGGTTTATCAACATCTCCGCGCCATCAGCAGCGGGAATGCCGAGTTTCCGGGCACAGCGCAGCAGCGGAGTATCGCGGTAAATGGTGTCGAAAACGGCCGGACGATGCGGTGACTTCTCCAGAAATTCCAGCGGGAACGGTTCCGGATCGTCATCCGAGAGGCCAAGCCGGGTCGCCTGAATCAGGTAATCGGCCGAAGCTACCGCGCGGCGCAGCGCCTCCAGATCGGCGAGCGCGTAGGCTTCGCAACGAACTCCCGGAACCGCCCGACGCAGGCCTTCGGCCAGTTCAACTGCGCGTTCGGGCGTGCGGTTGAAAAGCCGAATTCTTCTGGCCCCGCAGCCGGCGAGGTGAAACGCGGTGGCACGAGCCGCGCCTCCGCAGCCGATGAACATAAATTCAGCCCCGCCGAGCGGTCGCCCGAATGAGTTGAGCAGCGCCCGTTCCAATCCGTAACCGTCGGTGGAAAAACCGCTGATTCTGCCGTTTTCGATTCTGAGGGTGTTGACGCTGCAGGCGATCCGGGCGGCCGGATCAATTTCGTCGAGAAATTCGATCACCGCCCCCTTGAAGGGAACAGTGACGTTGACGCCAAGCAGCCGGGAACGGGCGAAATCGATGAAGTTGCCGAGATCCTCCGGTGACACCTCGAGCGCGCCATAGGGTTCGCCGCGGCGGTAGAAACCGAACGCCGCGTTCTGCATGCGAGGCGAACGACTGTGACCGACCGGATGGCCGATCACCAGATAACGAACCGAACTATCGGGAAAAATAATCATTTTTTAACACAAAAAAACTGGAATATTTGCCGATCTGGTGTTAATATACATGCATAAAGCCATGTTGGCAACGAAAAAAAGTAATTCTCTGGAGGTGTTTCGATGAAAAAACGAGTGTGGATATCGTTCGCGGCGGCGCTGATCGTCTTTTTCTGCGGTGGATGTGAAGCTTTTCAGGAGGCGATCGAAGCCGGTTCCCATTCTGACAATCCCAACAGCGATGATTACCAGATGCACTTCGTGGTGGGAATCTTCTCCATCGTCGAATATCCCCGGGCCTCGATGCTGGAGCGTGAAATCCGTTCCGCCGACGGCGACGTCGTGGTAATCAATACCAATCAGAACTTCAGCAGCAAGAATATCCGCGACGCCCGCTGGATCGCCCGGCCGGGCAATCCCGACGTCTGCGACCTGCAGTTCCGGCTCGACCGGCTCGGCAAATCGCTGTGGCAGATGCTCGCCGGCCGCCATCACGGCGAACAGGTGGTACTGGTCGTCGACGAGCGTTATGTCGCCCGTTTCGTCCCGGAATTTCTCGAGGATGAATCTTCCGACTGGGTAACCCTGCGGGTCGGCATCGACGTCTATACCGCCAAAGGGATCGCCAAATGGGCGAAAAAGAATTATGCGCATCTCAATCCCAACACCACCTCCTGGTTCGATAACTTATGAGCAAAAAGCATCCTCCGGTCGCGGTGATCGACGTTGGCGCTCATTCGTTGCGGCTGGACATCTTCTCAGTATCCCGGGACGGCGAGATCTCGCTTTTTGAGAGTTTGTCCCGACCGTTGAATCTCGGTTATGACGTCTTCCGCCGCGGGTCGGTGTCGCCGACGAGCATGGAACTGCTCTCCGCAGGGCTGCGAGACTTCGCCGACAAGCTCCGCGAATATCGAATCGCCTCTGCCCGGGCGGTGGCCACCAGCGCCATCCGGGAGGCCTTCAACCGCGAACTCGTGGTCGACCGGGTGAGAAACGATACCGGCATTGAACTTGAAATCCTCGATTCCCAGCAGGAGATCAAACTGATCTATCTGGCGATGCGCGAGACGATGTCCAGGCGCGACGATTTTCCGCCCCGGCGCGGGATCGTGGTAATCGTCGGTTCAGGTTCGCTCTTTGTGATCTATTTCGAGGCTGGGGCGATGCGTTTCAGCGAGGAGATTCCGCTTGGTACGGTACGCCTTTATGATGCCCTCGGCCGCAGTGAGGTTTCCCAGATCCGGCTGGTGGAGACGCTGGAATCGACCGATCTGCCCGGCCGGCTTCAGGAGTGCGGCCACTTTGACGCGACGATGCCGGTTTCACTTTTTGCCCTCGGCGTTGCGCCGCGAACTCTGGTCGGCCTGGAGTCCGGTTCGCGATCCGACGGCGGCGGGTGCGTGGTGCTCAATCCCGCCGAG